>DATEPO010000143.1:0-2639 GCA_035273145.1 Nitrospiraceae bacterium | reverse complement strand
CTTGCTTCTTTATTTCGATCTCCACCATCCTGGCCCACTCCGATGATAGACCCGAGCAGGTATCGATCCTATCGATATACTTATGCGACTACCAGTCGTCCGTCGAGCCGCCGCCGGCGGAATGGCCGCCGCCGCCCTGGTATGTTGTCTCCGAGAAAACGTCCCCGCAGGAGTCAGCAGTTCCAGGCAGAAAGACTCATCCAGCGCATGGATCGGCGGAGCGAGTGCGCCTCTGCTTTACAACCCTTCTCGGCGCAACATCTGAAGGTATGGGCGATCAGCCGGCCTATCGTCCCTTCCAGGGCTACCGTGCTTGAGCAGAATCCGCAAAACGCGCGAATCCCAATGCTCGGGCCTCCACAGAGTGGGCATTGGGGCGTAGTTGCAGAAGTGAACTCTTCAACGGGACATCTCTCTCTTGGCGTAAGAAGTTCCGGTTCGCG
The DNA here is from genome assembly GCA_035273145.1 of Nitrospiraceae bacterium. GTDB lineage: Bacteria > Nitrospirota > Nitrospiria > Nitrospirales > Nitrospiraceae > JAICXS01. The sequence continues at coordinate 2,196 of DATEPO010000143.1, read as the reverse complement.
GACACGTGCGGGTCGGGACTGGACGAGTGGTTCGGGGGCGGGCTGTCTTCTTTGCCCTGTTGGGATAAAAGTCCTGTCATACTGTCGGCGCTTCTCGGGATCGGACAGCGTTTCGTACGCCTCCTGGATTTCGTGAAACTTCTGCGTGCCCTGATCGCCTGCCCGATCAGGATGCCATTCCTTCGCTAGTCGCCGATACGCGCCGTGAATGCCAAGGTCCGTTTCGGTGCGGCAGACGCCGAGGACCGCATAGTAATCCTTTCGCGTAGCCATTGATCACGCTCTAGAGCCGCGGCCGCCATCCGATACATGGCCCCGGTGTTAAGAGATTTTGATATCAATCGATCTTGGCTTGGCCCGTTCCGATTTCGGCAAGTGAATGATCAATACGCCATTCTTAAATTCCGCGGTCAGCTTCTGCTCATCAATTGAGTCAGGGAGCCGGAAACTGCGCGCAAAGGAGCCGTACATGCACTCGCTCCGATGATACCGGTGGCCCTGTTCTTCTTTGCCCTGCTGACGATGGCCGGCTATTAGCAGTACGCCGTCGTGGACTGAGACATTGACGTCTTGCTTTTCCACGCCGGGTACTTCAGCCCGAATCTGAAATTCAGAATTCATCTCCACAATATCGACGGATGGAGCCCATTGTGCAACCGCCATGGACTCGTCTTGGGTTCCTGAGGATGAGCTTTGTCTTGTCAGCAGGCGGTTGAGGCGAGTCGACATATCCTCCAGCTCTCGAAAGGCATCGTGATAACCCATAGTTCCCTCCTTGCATAATAATAGCTTGGCTCATTGTCAAGAGTGGGGCTGGTCCTGACAAATGCTGATGATGTAGGGGTGGTACAGGAATGGATCTATTGATTCAAGCTGCTGCTGGGCACTGCCTACAAAAATAGGACGGGGTAGGTACTGCGCGATGGTACTTGCGTGTGTGTGGCTGTGTTATAAGACATGAAGGTCCGACTTTCACGCAAGGTATTCCCGTGGGCAGGTATTAGCAATGGATCAGGAATATCCCTTTGTTTGAAATCGAAGACAGAATCCCTGTGAAGCAGGAGTCTATTTCTATTGACCACAAGTCCCTGTGAATGCCCGGTAGACTAGAACAGACATTGGCATGTGCCATTCTTCAGGATGTTTCTCCATGTACTTTTTTACGATGGCATTCATTTGCCGATAGGTCATATCTTCAGTGCATTTTATAATTTCATTTTGCGTGTCGTAAACCACATCTACGCCTTTTGGTATGTCTAAATTAACTGCACTAAATTTAAAGCCCTCTAGTACACCAGCGACATAAATCGTTTTCGCCGTGTCATCCCATTGCCCCCAGTCATTGCCGATATACGGGAGGCAGGTATCTGGATACCATAGCATCAGGACAATGATTCCAAGGACAAGGCTTCTCATTAGTTCACCAAATTCCAGTGTGAAGGCCGTTAAAGATTAGGGAAGGCGGGGTTCGGGTGGCCGCCCTATCCCAGGGAGTTCATGCTAATTCCCCTTCACAATCGTGCACCACTTGCTATAGATGCCGAGGACATTGAAAGATGAGTGTTCGACAGCCGCCACCTGCGTAATCCCGCCATTCGCTTTCGCGGTCGTCAACCGTTGCATCACCAAAGGCAAAAAGCGTGAGAATGGCCTTTGCGCAAGACTCGCCCCGTTTAGAGGCGTCGACAGCGGTAGTCGCGAACATACCATATTGCACATCTGCGTAAATTTTTCCAATGACCGGGGAAGCCTCTCCCATGCAGCCGGCCGTCAGCAGCATCACGGCGAGAAAAGGAATAGCGAAAACTCTTGTTGTCACGATAGCCTCCTTCTGTTGGCTCGATATAGAGCGCTGAAGGAAGTGTACCTAAGAAATTGAATTTTGAATCGCGTTCCGCTGCGGGATTGACATTGCTTGTCGCGTGCCGTAACAGAATCTCACCGTCGTCGGAGGCCGCCCAAATTTTGAAGTGATAGCCCGAATGAAAGAAAGACTTCCATTATTCGATAAGGACGACAGGGAAAACGAAAAGAATGCTCCTGCGCGCAAGCATGTTCCCAAAACAGAAAGGAAAAGGGCTGCCACCAGTAAGAATATTGACGGTCCTGCCATGATATTAAAACCCGTAACCGCGGAATTCGCACCCGTCACACTCCGGCAACGGGTTTTGCCACGCTACATTTTCGAACAGCTCA
>DATEPO010000142.1:0-2086 GCA_035273145.1 Nitrospiraceae bacterium | reverse complement strand
GTCCGGCTTTGGACAGACCCAGGCAATGGCCCCCTTCGCGTGCATCCATTCGGTCGGCTGGTCCGGTAGAGCAAATTCTACGGAAATGCCGGTGCCGACCGGCAGAGGCGACGCGCTCTCGATAAACAATCCTCCTCCACCGATTCCGCCCGCCCGGCTTTCAATCGTTTTCCCCCCCACAGTGGTATAGCGAACTTTGAGGACTAACGAAAGCCTTGGTTGATCGCGTAATTCCTTCCAACGATCTGGTTCAGGGAGCGGTCTAGCCTGTTCAATGATGGATGCCCAGGTGACTGAGCCGAGTTTTTCACCCTTCGGGCCTCGAACGGTGATGAGCTCGCGCTCACAATCCAACTCCAAGGCCTTGCCTTTATGAACGATGGTAGTAATGACCGGCAACCGCATAGAACCTCCACGTCTCACTTGCCAAGTATAGCTGAGACGCCTGAAATGTCGAGAGCTTCGCCATGAGTGACGCGCGAGCTGAAGATCACCTAAGGTTCGGTGTGACGTCGAATGGAAATACGACGGAAAGAAGAATGATGGATGACGGTTCGGAGGTAAGTTGTTGCGCGTTATGCGCTCTTCATTTCCTTGTCTTGCTCAAACAAACGAATCGGTTGGCTCTTGCCCATGATGACGTCTTCGGTCACCACCACTTCCTTGATGAGCTTTTGAGAGGGAATCTCGTACATCATATCCAGCATGACTTCTTCCAGGATGGCCCGAAGCCCCCGGGCGCCGGTCTTTTGCGTAAAGGCTTTGCGGGCAATCGCCACGAGCGCGCCTTCCGTAAATTTCAGCTTCACCTTTTCAAATGAGAACAGCTTTTCATACTGTTTCGTCAAGGCATTTCGCGGCTCAGTCAAGATACGGATGAGCGCCTTTTCATCGAGCTCATCAAGCGTGGCGATGACCGGGAGCCGGCCGACAAACTCAGGGATCAGGCCGTATTTCAGCAGATCCTCCGGCTGAACCTGCGCCAACAATTCGCCCAGGCGCCTTTCGTTCTTGCCGCGTATATCCGCTCCAAAGCCGATGGATTTCTGATTGAGGCGCTGTTCGATAATGGAATCCAGGCCTACGAACGCGCCGCCGCAAATGAATAGAATATTGCTGGTATCGACTTGAATGAATTCTTGGTGCGGATGTTTACGGCCGCCTTGCGGCGGCACGTTCGCGACGGTGCCTTCGATCAGTTTGAGCAGCGCCTGCTGCACGCCTTCACCCGACACATCGCGGGTAATCGAGGGACTATCGCTCTTGCGGCTGATCTTATCGATTTCGTCGATATAGACAATGCCGCGCTCCGCACGCTCGACATCGTAATCCGAGGCCTGCAGCAACTTGAGAATAATATTTTCAACATCCTCGCCGACATAGCCGGCTTCGGTCAGCGTCGTCGCGTCGGCCAGCGTGAACGGGACATCCAGATAGCGGGCCAAGGTTTGCGCCAACAGAGTTTTCCCGGTGCCGGTCGGCCCGATCACCAGGATGTTGCCCTTCTGGAGCTCGACCTCATCCACTTCATTGGCCGAAATACGCTTATAGTGATTGTGGACCGCGACCGATAGGATTTTTTTGGCCCGATCCTGGCCGATCACATATTGATCGAGATGATGCTTGATCTCCGCAGGCTTGCGAAGCTTCGAGGAGATTTCTTCTTTGGCTTCTTCCCAATCCTCTGCGATAATGTCGTTGCAGAGATTTACGCACTCATCACAGATATAGACCGTAGGGCCGGCGATCAATTTGCGTACTTCGTCTCGGCTTTTTCCACAAAACGAGCATCGCAGGTGTCGATCCATTTTTTCCTGCTTCGGCATACCGCCTCCTACTTGTCCTTGCCGTCCTTCGAAGAATCCTTCCCACCGGCTGCTTCTTTGAGAATCTTGGGAGGCCGCGTGATGACCTCATCGATCAGCCCATACCGCTTTGCCTCTTCTCCCGACATGAAATAATCACGCTCGGTGTCGAGTGCGATTTTCTCAAGGGGCTGGCCCGTATGCTTCGCCATAATCTCGTTCAGCCGTTCGCGAATCTTCAAAATTTCTCGAGCATGGATATCGATCTCCGTCGCTTGTCC
>DATEPO010000141.1:0-3422 GCA_035273145.1 Nitrospiraceae bacterium | reverse complement strand
CCTTCCAACAGCGGCATCGTGAGAACGACTTGGGCTTCTTGCCCGAAGTCCCGTTGTAAATCGCGTCCAACCAAAAGATTGAATTTTTGATCCGTGCCCCCCAATTCTACGTCTGCCTTGAGCGCGACCGAGTCGTAGCCCTGAATCAGGGGATAGAGAAACTCATGGATGCCGATCGGCTTCTGTTCATGATAGCGCGTGTGGAAATCCTCCCGCTCCAGCATCCGCGCGACATTGTAATGCGCGCCGACCTGAATCAACGCTTCCGCCGTCATCGTGCCCATCCAGCGGCTATTAAACTCGACGATCGTTCGGGCCGGGTCCAGGATCTTAAAAATCTGTCGCTCATAGGTTGTGGCGTTGTCTCGCACCTTCTCCTTCGTCAGAGCCACCCGAGTATCGGACACGCCGGTCGGATCACCGATCATGCCGGTGAAATCACCGATGAGAAAGATGACGTGATGCCCCAGATCCTGAAAATGCTTCAACTTGTGGATCAAGACCGTATGTCCAAGATGAAGATCCGGCGCTGTCGGATCAAAGCCCGCCTTGACGCGCAATGGACGCTGCTCCTTGAGCGAACGGGTCAGCTTCGACTCCAATTCGGATTGTTGAATGACCTCCACCGCGCCGCGGAGAATCAAGTCCATGTGTCGAGTCAGTTCAGTCACTCGCTTTCCTTATTACAACGCCTTGGCCTTGATCTTGCGCTCTTGGTTCGGCTCCGTCTTCGTGGCTAGGTCGACCATCACCAGCGGCCGCAATTGGTCCATTCGCTTCTTGCCGATCCCTTTGACGTCCTGAAGATCGTCAACGGTATGGAAACGCCCATGCGCCGTCCGCTGCTCGACGACTCGTTGCGCCAATACCGGTCCAATACCGGGAAGGCTTTGCAGCTCTTCAGCAGTGGCGCGATTGAGATCGAGCTTTCCTGATCTTTCCTGTGGTCTTTCAGCCGCCGGAGGAATCGACGCCGTCCGCTGAGCCGGACGAGCCGCGAGAGTCGGCTCTTCACGTACCAATACATGCGGCAATATTGGCTGCTGGATCTCTCCCTCCCCCGGCTCGACAGCCGTAACCGGGACAGGATCATGCGGAGTCGGCCAGCCGATCCATGTCACGAGCAAGACCGTGGCCAGTAACATCGCGGTCTTGATCGCCAGTGACTGGGCCATTCACATTCTCAGTGCTGTATTTGTCGTGTTCACTTGCTCGATTACGGATTGGCTCATTCACTAAACATGCTATCGCCGCCGTGCCAGATGAATCGCCATGCCGTCCAAATCCTCAGCCGCTTCCATCAGCCCTTCAGACAAGGTCGGGTGCGCATGGATCATCTCGGCCACATCAGCCACTTTCGCATGAAGCTGCATCGCGAGCGCAATTTCATGCACGACGTCGGTGGCATGGGTCCCCATGATGTGCGCGCCGAGAATCTCGTCGGTCTTGGCATCGGCAATGATCTTGAACAGTCCGGTCGTCTCGCCTGCTCCTTGCGCCTTACCTAAACCGGCATACCGAAAGCGGCCGACCTTGACCGCCGTCTCTGGGTTCTCTCCTCGAGCCTGGGCCTCGTCACGGGCTTGCCGCTCGGTGACTCCGACACGCCCGATTTCGGGAAGGGTAAAGATTCCGGCCGGCACGACGCGGTAATCAATCTCGCGTGGGTGATCCAGAATATTTTCTGCCGCGACCTTGCCCTGCGCCGAGGCCACATGTGCCAACATGGCTTTGCCCACGACATCTCCAATCGCATAGACCCCAGGCACGTTTGTTTCCATACGAGCGTTGACCTGGATTTCACCGCGCGGGCCGACCTGCACGCCAATCGTTTCAAGTCCAATTCCTTTGGAATTAAACCCGCGCCCGACCGAGACCAGGAGCTTTTCCGCGTCGACCACTGTGCCGTCTTTCAAGATTGACTTAACCGAGCCATCTCCCTGTTCAATTTTCTCGATGGTCGTACCGGTCTTGATGGTGACGCCTCGCTTCGTCAGCTCCCGTGTCATCATGGAAGACATCTCTTCATCTTCCAACGGCAGAAGGCGCGCGAGAAGCTCGACCAGGGTGACCTGGGTTCCCATCCCGCTGTACAAGGCGGCGAATTCACATCCCTCGACGCCCCCGCCCACGATTAACAGGCTCGCGGGTATGGCCGTCATATCGAGCGCCTCCTTACTCGTGATGATTTGCCGACCGTCGATCGGAAACATCGGCAGATTCGGCCATGACGACCCGGTCGCGACGATGATCGCATCGCCTTCAAGACGACTCTCGCTTCCATCTCGTTTGACTGTCTTCACCGTTCTCTGATCGACGATCTCTCCGGTCCCCTCGATATGCTGAATGCCCCAGGTCTTGAACAACATGGCGATGCCTTTGACAAGACCTTCGACGACTTTGTTTTTGCGAGCCACCATCCGGGCCAAGTCGTATCCGACCGGACCTTGAAGCATCAGCCCGAAATCGTCCGCTTTCTTGGCCTTATCGCCCAGCTCGACAACAGAGAGGAGCGCTTTACTGGGAATACATCCCCAGTTCAAGCAGACTCCACCGAGGGCTTGATTCTCCACCACCGTCACTCGCGCGCCGAGTTGCGCGGCTCTGATGGCGGCCACATAGCCGCCCGGTCCGGCGCCGATAATACTAATGGATTTGGACATAGGAGTTTGTCGATTTCTTGATCTGATGATGTGTTGATTTCAATCCATGGCGTTCAGTAGATCGCAAATTCTTCATGCCAATCAACAGATCATGCCATCTCATCTATTTCTTCAAAAACTGCTCATACTGGGCGGCTGTCATTAAACCATTGACTTGCCCCGGATCGGACAAGTCGATCACCGCAATCCAGCCCTTTCCGTAGGGATCGGCATTGACGACCTCCGGATGATCTTTGAGGTCGGCGTTCACGTTCACGATCTTTCCGCTCACGGGTGTGTAGATGCTGGAGGTCGTCTTAGTCGATTCGACCTCCCCGATCTGTTGCCCTGCGGCGACCGTCGTGCCGACTTTCGGCATATCGATAAAGACGATATCGCCGAGGGCATCTTGCGCATAGTTGCTAATACCCATCGTGGCTTGTTTTCCGTCGACGCGAATCCACTCATGTTCCTCGTGATAGCGAAGATCCGTCGGTTCCATACGTCCTCTCTAGACGGCTGCTGAAAAAGCCCTCCAGCAGCGTTCTCGGTCGAGTGGCCTCCTCAACGTACAGATAATACGCCTCGGAAGCACGCTCCCTGCGGCCTTGCCGGCGGGCTTTTTGAGCAGCCTATATTTGAATTACAATATTATGTGGCGCGAGCTTATTTCAGTTTCTTTGGTAAATCAAGCCGATGTCCGTCCCAAGTTCCGCTCGGTCTGCCCCGGAAGAACTATCTAGTGGCGCCGCCCCGTCCGTTGACATCGGAATGATCATC
>DATEPO010000140.1:0-6307 GCA_035273145.1 Nitrospiraceae bacterium | reverse complement strand
TTGCTCTCGTGCCATCGCGAGAAGCGGCGGGTAGAACCGATCGGCGACGGACTCGACATCGTTGATGAACACCCCACGTCCTCTGAGCAACAGGTCGGCATGAATGCTGCCGTCGTCGTGAATGGGCATTTCCAAGAGACGGCCCGCCTGTTCGATCTCCGGTAACACGCCGGACACCCGCGCGCCATAGGCCACATGCCGATGCGGGTCATACAGCATCACGAGCATGCGGTGATACCCCAGGTTGTCCATCAAGAGCTGCAGTACGGCATTGAGCAGCTTGTCGATATCCAACGTGGAAATAATGGCCGTTCCTGTTCGGTTGAGGGTTTGAAGTTGGTTGAGTTGTGAGCGAATGGCTTCCTCGCGCTCTTTCAACGATTGCGTCATGCGATTGAACATACCCGCCAGCTCTCCGACCTCATCCCGGGTGTTGAGCATGACCGACGCCTTGAGATCGCCCTCCGCCACCCGTTTCGCCACGGACGCCAAATGCTTGAGCGGCGTAATAATCCGATCCGCGAGAACAATCGTCGTCGCAATGCCGACAAGGATAATCAGGATGGTAATGAGCACGACATTGCGCACTACCTCATTGAGAGCCTGTTGCATGTTGCTGCGCGTTAATCCAATTTGAACGACGCTCAAGAGCTTCGTGTCCGGTCCGCCGTCCAGCTTCCGACTCGATCGGCTTTCAAGCTGCTCCAACGAAAACGGCAACGGTACGGCCGGCTCCTGAGAAGAGGGCCGCCTGAGGATCGGCATGGCTACGTCGTAGATGGTTTCGGTTCGTCCCCCGCCCTGCACCGTGAAGGGCGTGATCTTGAGGTCGAGGGGCGTGGAATCGAACAGCGCCTGAGTCAGTGTACGATTCGGGTAGAGGGCTTCATTTTGAGAGCGCGCAACGCCGGTTCGTTCCGACAGTTGCCCTTTGGTGGCCTGGGCCAACACCGATCCATTTGGAGCACTGATCACGGCATAGACGACCGCCTCACCTTCCAGGACGCCGGCGATGTATTCTTCCAGCACAACCCGATCTTCGATGATGGCCGCATACCGGCTGTTGTGCGCGAGATTCTTCACGAGAATCGTGCCCATCTCAAGAAGGGCTCTCGTCATCGTCTCGGCTTGCTGATGAATGAAGTACCAACTGAGGCCCGAACAGACGGCGATAATGATCAGGCTGATAAACAGCACCAGTTTGGTGCGCAGACTGAAAAATCCGGTCAAGGGCCTTAAGGTCGGTCCCGTATGAGCCGTCATGCCGGTGTCACCCATAGAGTGAGCCCTCAGTACAACTCATCCGTTCGTTGCATGATGTCAGGAGGCAGTGTGAGCCCGAGATATTTTGCCGTCTTTAGATTGACGGCCAGCCGGATACGATCCGGCGGCACGGCCATAGGAACAGCGCGATCGGCGCGGACAAGTATTTTCTGAGCGAGGATCGCCGCTTGCCGACCGATGTCTTCCGGATTTATGAAGAGACCCGCCAAAGCACCGTTTCTGACGAATTCTGACGAAAAACCGACGACCGGTACGTAACGTTCGAGCGCGGTCCCTAAGAGGAATCGGATCGATTCCTCGGTGAGCACGGTGCTATCGGGCACCAGCCACAATCCCTCGACTTTGGGGAGGAGCGCTCGAATGGCGGTAGGAAGCTCCTTTTCGCCATGCACCTGCTGCTCGACCAATTCGAAGCCCAGTCGCTCAGCGACCCGACGGGCTCCCTCAACAAGAGGTCTGGTCTTCTCCGGATCGTAGAGCACGCCAAGATGCTTGAGCTTAGGAACCAGGGTCTGAATCGTGCTGAATTGACGGTCGATGGGGACGCGCAGACTAATGCCGGTGAAGTTGGGGGCACGGAGATCGTACTTCTCCGGATCGAGAACCATGCAGTAGATGACGGGAATATCGACGAGTTCGGCCTTGGCGGCTAAGGCGGCTTTCAGTCCGACCGCAATCACCAGGGCAGCATCGGAGGCACGAATTTTTCGCGCGAGTTTCTTCCCACGCGCCACATCGCCTTCGAGATCATACACCATTAGTCTGGCCGTCTCGCCGAACTCGGCATGCAGGCCGGACACGGTTTGGTCATAAGCGGCGATATCGGACGATTTGAGGATAGCGATTTCGTAGGCGGCGAGAGGTGGGGGCAAGGTACATGAGAGAATCGCGAGAAGAACAACGGTGATCGGCCAGACGATCGGGGAGCCCGGGGCAAGGGTATATCGGCCCATCACGCCTGGTCTCTGTATGGCAGAGGGATCGCGGGCCACTCCGACCTCTGAAGCAAGTTAAAGTTGAGGCTCAGATTAAGGGTTCGGGGGGTCGGTTTAGGATTCGATGAGCGGCCTCAATTTCTAACATAGCTTCAACCCTTTGACCTCAGCCCCAGCCTTAACCTTCCACGAGCCTCAACGTTACTGAGACTTAGTCGGAGTCGCGCTTCAGTTCAGTAATGTCTTGTGCGATTCCTGCCACCCGATAGACCGCTCCGGTAGCATCCCGGATGGGAAAGGCTCGGTCTCGGATCCACCGCATGGAGCCATCCGGGCGTAGGATGCGGTACTGCTCGGCATATTGGCCGAGTACTTGTTGGGTGACGGCCGCCTCGCGGATACGTTCGCGATCGTCCGGATGGATGGCGTCCAGCCAAGATTGGGGAGAAGCATAGAGACTGTCGCACGAACGTCCCCATACCTGATAATACCCGGGACTGACATAAAGCATGCGCGACTTTTCCAGGTCCGTCATCCAGAAGACATCTCCCACGTGCTCGGTGACTTGGCGAAACCGCTCCTCGCTCTCCCGAAGCGCCGTTTCCATGTCTCTGCGCTCGGTAATATCCTTGAAGATTACAACAGCTCCCGTCACCGCTCCGTGTTCGACAATCGGCGTGCTGATATATCCCACCGGGAAACAACGGCCGTCCTTTCGCCAGAAAACCTCTTCCTCGCTGGAATAGGTTTTCCCGTCTTTGAGAGCGGCATAGATGGGGCATTCTTCGGCAGGATAGATCGTGCCATCCGGTTTCGAGTGATGCACGGTCTGATGCATCGGTTTGCCGATTAATTCCTCGCTGGTCCATCCCAACATTCGTGCGGCGGCAGGATTCACAAACGTCGTCATGCCCTGCACATCGAGCCCGTAGATGCCGTCGCCCGCGGAGGTGAGAATCAATTCCTGCAACATGGCCAGTCGGAAGTGTTCAGCCTGAGCGCGTTCCATCCGCTTACGTTCGGTGATCTCTCGGATAATGCCGCAATAATAGGTATCGCCTCCGATGCTCCAGGTTCCGAGAGACAACTCAATCGGAATCTCGACTCCATCCTTCCTCAGCCCTTCCAGCTCGACGGATTTTCCCATAATGCGGGATTTACCGGTGGATCGAAAGGCGGCGAGCCCGCGGTCATGCGCCTCACGGTAACGCTCCGGCATGATTTTCGTCAGCGATTGTCCGATGGTCTCCTGTTCCGAGTAGAGGAACATCCGCTCAGCCGCCTTGTTCCAAAAGATAATGTGGCCCTGCCCGTCAGCGAGCACAATGGCATCGATAGCCGATTGCACGACTGACCGAAACCGGTCTTCACTCGCCGTGAGCGCGCTCTCAGCGGTTTCAACTCTGCCGGCAAGCACCTTGACTCCGACGGCGCGACGAAGCGTGCCTCGCAATTGCTCGCGATTGTACGGCTTCGTCAATAACGCGAATGCACCTTGGCCGACCGCTCCAGCCGTTCTCTCAGGCGCTGTAAAGGCGGTCAAGATAATGACGGGAAGGGTGGGATCATGCTCCTGAAGTTTTTTCAACACGACGAGACCATCGAGATCCGGAAGGCCGAGATCCAAAATGACTGCCGAATACGACTGCTGTTTCGATCTTGCAAGAGCCTCTATCCCCGTGCCGGCCAGGTCGACGTGATATCCATCATATTGCAGAAAATCCATTAAGGCTTGAGCAATGTCCGGATCGTCGTCGACGACCAGAATATCCGCCTGTGCCGCTATCTTACTCTCTGGCATAGTGCCTTTAAAAAATCACCGCCGCTAAGATTGTTCCTGCCGGCCCTCGTCGACTAGAGGCCGAACCATTCCATGGAAAGGCGACGTCGACTGTTCACGTCTGCAGCGCCGGCTCCGCACAAAATTCATAATCCGTATTATGCCACATGGTAGCCATTTCGCGGCTAAGCCCCTGCTTCTTGGCACAACTGTGGAGTACACGAGTTGAAGACACATGAAAACCCGGGTATCGGGACGTTCCGCACGCTATCGCTGTTGTAAATCGACTCTCTGAAGAAAGCACATGGCCACAACTTCCGCCTGCCGTCTCTTCGATGCGCGTGAGTGGCGAGGGATGAACTCCTTTCCTTCGCGCTCCTCGCGCAAACAATCAACTTCGCCGACCATTCAATAATGTCCCCCATCGATGCAACACGAGCCTCACATCTGTCCACCGGAAGATTACCGGTCTGAATTCCGAGGCCTGCCTCCTTTGAGGTCCTCAAGCCGTCTGGGAAATGGCTGTCCATTCAGTTCTTCCCGTTGATCCAATGACCGGGTTAACGCCTGCTCAAGAAGCCGGGCTAACGTGAGTCCTTTCGTCCAATAGACGGTATTCCGCGACCGTTCCAGCAGCTCGAGCGGGAGAGAGACGGTCAGCCGTTTTCGCTCGACCGCTCTCCGCTGAGTCGGACCGGGAACCGGGCGAGCGGATGGCGGCACAGTAGATTCGCATGTCTCTTCTGAAAGCCAGGCAGGCTCGTGTGCATGCTCCTTGAGCGAGTGGCAGGACGACGATTCGGAAACGGACGGCTCCACGGTGGATTCTACTGTGAGGTTCACGATGTTCCTCCTTATCTACTCCGCATGAGACGAATTGTTATGCGGCCGCGTGACGTTCATACTGCTCTTGACGGTGTCCTGCTTCGTCAGGTACTTCAGCCTGCTCGTTGGCTTCGTCTGAATGAGGGGCTGTCGTCTCATCCTGGACGGAGGCCACTACCATGATCCACAGTAATCCCACCATCCCGATTAAGATGCCCCAGGTGATTAATGCCCAATCCATAACTCCTCCATTTCAATATGGAACTCGAGGGAGGAGGGGAGCAAGGAAGATGCCTTGATGGTCCTCTAGGACCTCTTAGCGCAGCACATTCCGAGGCTATTGAATAGTGGACGAAAGCGATGGAAGAAAAAACTTTGATGTGAGCCGGATGATGATTAAACCGTATCGTTTTGAGTACATACGTTTATCCTGTCCGATACAGTAGGAGAAGAGAGCAGTAATGAGTGTTACCCGATGAAATCGGAGAAGCAGAGACGGACGATAAACTCAGCGCTCGGTACTGATGAAGGCGGCGGGAGTGACTCGCGTCCATCGATAGTCTCCCCCCCATTGACGAGGTGGAATATTCGACCGATTACCAACACGCGTATACCACCATTTGCCGGTGGCCGTCATACCATCTTCTGACAAACGGACCTCAAAGCCGCCCTCGCGATCGTTACCGGATTGGTACCATTGACCTTCCCAATACCCATCGGCAATACGGGTCGTGACCAGTCGCCCACCTTGCCACGTGTAGTCGCCATTACCGGACGCATCCAGCACAGCATGATAGGTCTTATCCTCTTCGTGTATGGTCCATTCACCGCTGACATCGATAGGCGCTTCCGATTGTAACGCGGGCGCCAGTGAGGCGCGATGCTCTGATCCGAGGTGCTGTGTTTCCGGGGCGCGCGTGAACGACTCATGCCACTGCACGAGCAACCATCGCCCGTCCCGGCGTTCGAGCACGCCTGATTCACGCAAAGGCAGCAGCATTTTTCGTGCATCCTCTCCGGTCCCCTCATAACGGATGTAGTCGATTTCGGCCGTGTACCAGGCGAAATCGCCCCGCTCCCACACATGAAGTTCCTTGATAGGAATATCTAGACGCGTGACGGTCTCGAATTCCTGTTGCATCTCGCGTGCGAGTTCGTGCCATCCAACATACTTTCGACCACCGACGGAATACCCGACCATATCATCGTCCTTCGACACGAGCCGTTGAAGATCAGCCATGTTTCGGGTTTCATTGGCATGAAACATGGCACGGATCGCCGCTTCGGGTGTGGCCGGATGATCGACCTCGGCAGCGCGGGGGAACGCCGAACAGGAACAAATGAGCAACGGGGCCATGGCCACCTGCATGATCCATCGACTCAGGGGTAGAGCGGCAAACGACATCATTCCTCCAGACCGTGCATGAATAAGGGGACAGCAGTTCACTACGAGAATCGTAGTAAACGATATTGTAAGCCGGGG
>DATEPO010000139.1:0-4799 GCA_035273145.1 Nitrospiraceae bacterium | reverse complement strand
CCTACAGTCTATTCTGTCCTGACTAAAGGCAAGGTCAATTCGCAAGTGCCTATTATCGTCCAGCCCAATGCCCTCGTTGCCCCTTAAGACTTGAGAGTTAGACTCATGCGCATGTTCAAACGGAATCCAGCCTCGATAGATACAATACCGGCAGCGCAGGTTGTCTGTAAAAAGCTCTCCGAATTTCAGGCCTCGGATCCCAAAGCGGCACATGGATACGATGCCTTATTTGCGAACCTTGAGCTGTTATCTCGAACCCGCCCCGCCAAGATTATTTTGGTGACGAGCACGCAGCCCGAGGAAGGGAAAAGCACGATTGCGCTGAATCTGGCGCTCACAATGATGCTGCATGGGAAAAACGTGCTCCTTCTGGATGGCGATCTGAGAAAGCCACAACTTCATCGATCATTGAAGTTAAGAAATGTTCCGGGATTGGCCGACATTTTGTCCGGGGCGGTGGGAGTGCAGGAGGCGATACAGAAAGTGAACGTTGCGTCGGATTCTACCGCTCAGGTCCTCACGCTGAACATTATTCCGAGCGGAAAGGGACCTCGCGCTCTCTTTAACCCTAAAGGTTCTACCCAGCTTCATGAAACCTTTGAGTACCTCAGAAGTTTTTACGACGTGATCTTGGTTGATTCCCCTCCTATTCTAGCGGTCAATGACGGGCTGTTTTTTGTGCCGATTGTTGATGCGGTTCTTTTCGTCGTACACCCCGGGGTCGTCACGGAAAAGGATGCCAAGCGCGCCAAGGAGCGGATCATTCAAGCAGGAGGCCATATTGCCGGCGCTGTGATGAATCGATTCACTGAAGGAGTCCATGGGGAAGGCTACCATCCGTATGACGACCACTACATGGACGCTCAACAATGATTGTGCGCAGGCATGGCCTGAAACAAACCGTGAAGCACGGGAGCCCTGTCGATCATCAGAGGGGAATGTGGCTCGGAGCGCGTGTTCTAGCGAGTGTCTCGATATGGGCATGTATCGGCGGCTGCGCCCTCATTTATTCAGGGCACAGTATAGAGGAAAACGCCATTCAATCCATTCAGCCCGGCATTACAACGGAAGAGGCGTTGCTGCGGCTTTTGGGATCTCCGGACACCATTGTGAGAAAACATGCAGAGGGTATCACCGTGTACCAATACAAGTCCGTCCGTCTCTGGTCGGTCGGAATTCCGTTTCCCATATCGATTGGGCGCGTTACACAAACGGGCCGCGTCCTGAACGTCATGGTAAAAAGCGGCAAAGTCGTCAATTACGAAGACAACGAGATGAAAGAACGGTTTTTCTCGCGTGAGAAGATCCAATAAGGTCATTCTTTAACGGCTCGGCAAGGCCGATCAGCCGTAGCATTTAAGGAGACTACGATGCAAGTCGTCATCCTGTGTGGCGGAAAAGGAACACGGGCCTATCCTTTTACCGATTATCTCCCTAAGCCCATGCTGCCGATCAATGGGACTCCCATTCTGGTCTATGTCATGCGAATCTTCGCTGAACAAGGACACACAGAGTTCATCCTGTCCTTAGGCCATAGGAAAGAAGTCATTATCGATTATTTTGATAGAAAAGACTTTGGATGGAATGTCCAATTTGTCGACACGGGGGCCGAGACCGACACCGGAGGGCGGGTGGCCAACTGCAAACATCTCTTGCGGGACACCTTCTTTGTGACCTACGGAGACGGCCTTGCCAATATCGACCTCAATGAACTCACTATATTTCATGGCGCGCATGACGGCGTCGGCACCATCACCAGCACTCCTCTCATCTCACAATATGGAACGCTTGAAAGCGAAGCGTCCGGTCGGATTCGTACGTTTCGGGAAAAGCCCATGCTCGCCCAATACTGGATCAATGCGGGCTTCTTCCTGTTCAACCGGACGATCTTTCAACACTGGGAAGGCAATAACCTAGAAAAGGAAGTATTCCCTTCCTTAGTGAAAAAGCAGCTTCTCTATACATATCAACATGCCGGATTCTTCAAATCGATGGATACGTATAAGGATCATCAAGAACTCGAACAAATGTACCGAGACAACGTCTTGCACATGAAACGCCCACAAGAGGTAAATTGCCATGAGACAAACGATGTATTGGCGCGATAAGAGAGTATTCATTACCGGCTGTAACGGTTTCCTTGGTTCCTGGCTCACCAAAGAGCTTGTCGCGGTGGGCGCTCATGTCATCGGCTTGGTGAGAGATTCCATCCCCAAGTCGAATCTTGTTTCATTCGATGTGGAAGATGACATCACGATCGTGAGAGGGAACCTCGAAGATTATTTTCTCCTGGAACGAACGATCAACGAATATGAAGTCGATACCGTGTTTCATGTGGCGGCACAGGCCATCGTCGGCACCGCCAATGCCAATCCCTTATCGACCTTCGAGGCCAACATCAAAGGGACATGGAATGTCCTCGATGCCTGCCGTCGCAATCCGCGGGTGAAGCGCGTCCTCGTCGCGTCCAGCGATAAAGCCTATGGTAACCATCAACAGCTTCCTTATAAGGAAGACTTTGCCCTCCGCGGGCAACATCCCTACGATGTGTCGAAAAGCTGCACCGACATGATTGCGGCCACGTATTATCAGACGTATGGTTTGCCGGTTTGTATTACTCGCTGCGCCAACCTGTTTGGCGGGGGCGATCGAAATCTGAGCCGTCTCATTCCCGGCACGATTCTCTCGGTGCTTCATGGCGATCGCCCTGTGTTACGAAGCGATGGCACGTCGGTCCGCGATTATCTCTACATCAAAGATGCCACGAATGCCTACATGACACTCGCCGAAGGAATGGACGATTCGACCTTGCACGGGCAAGCCTTCAACTTCGCGTCCGAGTCGAAACTCTCGGTTCTGGAGATGACACAGCATATCTTAAGGTTGATGGACCGTGAAGATTTGAAGCCGATGATCATGAATCAGGGAGCGAACGAAATATCTCGGCAATACCTCTGCGCCGATAAAGCCAAAGCGGTCTTGAACTGGGCGCCGTTGTTTACGATCGAGCAAGGATTGAAGGAAACTATCGACTGGTATCGTGAATACTCCAATATGAAACTGATCAAACAGTTAGTCTCATGATCCGATTATCGTGTTGAGGCACGTTCAATGGAATTACGTCAATCGCTCAGAGTCCTTGCGCAACACAAGTGGATGATCGTTCTGCTGTCGATTTCCGCGGTCGTACATGCTGTGCTGATTAGCTATATGGTCAGTGAGAAATACAAAGCGACGACGCTCATTCTTCTTCGGCCACAGCAGGAAGTCACGCTCGCGGGAACACTTGTGCAAAAGAAGCTGCTGGACTTCCCGGTAGGGCAGGGTGCGAAGCCGGAGACGTCGAGTATTACATACACTGAGCTGATAAAAAGCCGCACCATCGCTGAACGCGTGGTCAAAAACCTGAGCCTCGACACGCTGACGAGAAAACCTAAAGACTCCTACTGGCTGGAACAATGGGAAGTGTGCAAGGAAGAAGCGAAACTCGCCGCCCTCAAGCTCTGGCAAATTTTAAAGTACGGAAAAATCATCGAAGAAAGCCGTTTCAATACCGCCGTTCAGGACGTGGTTGAAAATATTTCCGTCAACCCAACGAAGAACAGTTATGTCTTTGAGATTACGTTCCTTGCGAAAGACCCTTCCTTAGTGGCAACCGTCGTCAACGAGACCGCATCCGTCTTTATCAAGTTCTTAACGGATGTCAACGAAAACGAAGGTCGGCTTGCTCGGGAATTCTTACAGCAGCAGATGGAGGATACGGAGCGGAAACTCACCGATGCTCGCCGGGCTTATCAAGAGCACAAAGTGCAGCATAAAAGTATCTTGTTTAATGAAGAAGCGACGGAGAAAATAAAACTCATCGCCGGCCTGGAATCGCTCCTGGAGAAGAACGGCATCGAGTTATCCGGGCTGCTCAACCGGTTGACCCCCGCGAACCCGAGAGTATTGAGCCTGAAAGCCGAAAATGACAGTCTGCGTGCGCGCATTGCGCAATTAAAAACCGGATTGGAGACACTTCCCTCCACAGAAGCGGAACAGTCGAAATTGGCATTAGAAGTGAAGACGATTGAGAATACGTATATGTTTATGAAGAAAGAATACGAGGAGGCCCACATACGGGAAATGAAGCGCTCGAGCGATATCAGTATTGTCTCCCCTGCGATGATCCCGAGCACCCCCTCGAAACCGATCAAGATCTACTATGCCGGGGTCGCCTTAGCTCTTGCCCTGATCATAGGGATTACATTCTCGCTCTTCTTTGAGGCGATGAATACGGCATTGAGAACGATCGAAGAGGTGGAAGGAGCCCTCGGCCTTCAAGTTCTCTCCACCATACCCGCTATTCAATCTGCTCAATCCAAGCCCGTAACTTGATGTCCGGAAGCGTCATCCCATGATCCGTTCCGGCGTGAGCCTATGCCGCAGAAACACGTTTTCCTGTTCCGCAATGTAGCAGGTCTCTTTCACATAACCGAACATCATTGAAAAAGCAGGTTCTACAATGACAGGGATAACAAAAGCGATGGGTCTCGCCGTTGCCGGAGGGCTCATCTTGGCGCTCGGCATGTCGCTTTCAGCGGCGCCTCTTGCCGAGAAAGATCGTCTCAGGCTCGACGGCAAAATGAAACGCGTGCAGACATTGGCACCGCAATGGGTACAGGCCGGTGGGGACCCGACAAAAGTCGCCCCGCTGGGCCCTCAAATTGAAGAGCATCTCAAGGCCGGCCGCTTCGATGAGGCCGAACGGTTGGTGGATCAAATCCTGGCTACCGTGACGGGCCCCACCGATGGCGGAG
>DATEPO010000138.1:0-6562 GCA_035273145.1 Nitrospiraceae bacterium | reverse complement strand
ACGTCCTCATCGCTAAGGTGCGGAGCATGGCCCTTGACCCATTTCACAATACCGTCATCGGCCGCGCCTTGCAGGACCTGGCGCTCCAAGTCTTCGCCCTTGAGAGTTAAGAGGTTCAACAAGTACTTGTCGAATCCCGCCGTGAGATAATTGTAATCCAGAATGTGCCCGGCATGCCGCAGCCGAATCTTATCGATTAATCGTCCTAGATGCGCGATGCCGCCGAGCAGCGCTTTGGGGCTTCTTGGATATATCACATCCGCCATCGTTATCCTTTCCGACAAGGGCGTAATTCAAGTTGGAAGTATCCTTATAAAAACAGCGTTCGTCATCAGGGCTCCGTGTAGTCGACGTGCACTTGCAATCGGATGAGCGCCGGCGCCGTACGAGAGTTGTTCATAGAAGCGTGTACGTCTCGTTCAAACATTCTGATATCGATTCCCATATAGATCTGCGGCATCAGTCGAAACCGTTCCAATGCCGCCTTGCTGAGCCGGTCGGCGGATAAAGGGCTCCCCATACACCTTTTTAGATTCCCGGCAGCCACCTGAATGAGGGCTTGAAAAAATAGGCCGAGGTCGCTCTTGGCACCTGACGCGCGCCAGAAGCTTTCGAATATTTCATGACACTCCCACCAATAGGCAAAATTATAGAGATCCACACCAAAGAGGTACGCATCATTGGTACGCCACCGATCCAGAGCAGGCGCCTGAAGCGCCGGTTCCCGCTGGCCGTATGAATGCCCGCTCGGATGCCGTCGCGGATGCGGAGAGACACCGGGCACGAAACGATAGGCAGGCCATGGCTGAGAAGAATAGCGTGGCCATTCTCGATCAGGAGGCTTCGGTTCAAAGGCGTGTTGATGAAAGGAGCGGGACACCGATGGTATTTCTTCCCGATCATGATGCTCGATGAACAACATCAGCTACTCTATCACTGGTACGACGTTGCCGAGCAGCTCTTTAAAAACGTTTTTACACGAGTAGGCCGCTCATGAATGGCGTCCCATTCGCAATGGCGAAGGTTGTCCTCATTCCCGTGGCGAACAAGCGACCCTACAAGACCCTCTCCATACCCGTCATCATGATGATAAAAGGAGCCTGTCGCGCCCCTTGCGCTTCCGACCATCCGGTGCGCGACAATAGCCGCAAAGAATTATGACACGCGACCTAATTGGCCCAAGGCGCGGGCGAGATTGATGCGCGCTTGATTGAGCCGAAACATGGCATCGACGGTGTTCTCACGAGCTCGGCTGACAGAAAACAGCGCGTTCGTCACTTCTAAATTACTGCTTGAGCTCAAGACGGCAAAGCGCTCTCGCGCGAGCGACAACTCCGTCAGGGCCGCCTGCATTCCCGCCCTCGCAATGGCGACCTGTTCTTGACCCGAGGCCAACGTCACCAGCGCTTCGCGGACTTCCAACGTCACATGGTTGGATACATTCTGTAGCCGAATCATCTCTTGCCTGACTTGGCTTCGGCCTTCTTGAATGCGTCCTTGGCGTTGTCCCCCATCAAAGAGCGGAACACTGAGAAAGGCGCCGATATTATAGGTATCGACCGTTTGATCCATTCGATTGCCGATTTTTCCATAATCGCCTTGCGCCTGGACCGAGGGCAACCGTTCGCTCATCGTCGAGTTCAATCCCATCGAAGCGGTCTTTACTCGTTGTGACTGAGCCTTCACTTCCATCCGCTCCGCCAATGCCGTCGCGACGGCGTCCTGAATGGAGGGCATTTCATTCACCTCGGTTTTCAAGCTATCGGTCAAAATCAGGCGGACCTCGAACGGAAGACCCAACGCATTAATAATATTCAAGTGCACCCGCTCGACCTCATATCGGGACGTCGTCAACTGTTGCCGCTCGTTCTCAAGTTGCGCTTGAAGACGAGCGGTGTCCAAGCCCGTGCCCATCCCGCTGCCTCGTCTATCCCGCGCCAGCTGGATCAGTTCCGTGAAGAGTTGCAGGTTGGCCTCATGCGACTTGACCAACGCGTCGGCGCGCAGGGCCTCGACATAGAGCAGCCCCACGGTTCCCATTGCATCGGATTGCTTCGTCTCGGACTCGAGCTCCGCTACCTTGAGCGCCTCGCGAGACGCCTTCCACTTCTGAATCAAACTTAAGCTGAAGAGCGATTGCGTCATAGACACGCGCGCATCGTAGACTTCGAAGGGATCGGTTCTCCGCGGAGCTATGCCGAATTTCCCAAGATACACCGTCTGGTGCGTCGCTTGACCGCTCGCGGACAGATTAGGCAGCAGCGTGCCCAATTGCGTTGAAGTTGCTGCTCTCGCCGCTTCTATCTTCTCCTTATACAGCCGGACATCGGGGTTGTTATCCAGAGCGGCCTCCATTGCATCCTTCAGACTGAGCCGTAATTCAGAAGGAGGCAGCATCGTCTGGTCCAACGGAGAGGCGGCCCGACCGGCATCAGGATGCAACGCCATAGCGAATATCGAACAGAATACCGTGAGTTTGAAAATTGTGATGTTCATCCGAATACCTTTACTGAGAGTAGAAACCGGTTGCGTTGAATCGACTGTGCCGCTACCGCAATAACTGAGCTAGCAGGCTGCAGAAAAAACGGCACGCCTGGGGCCGTGGCGGGTGTAAGTGAACCTTTTTCAACATCCTGCTGCTATTGCGGCGCAACCCGCGCCGTACACGTCACCCCAGCGGGAATGCGGTATTGCGGATTGGGAAGTTCCAGACGCACCCGAAAGGTATCACTGGCACTGTCGACGATGGGATTGATGACCGTCACGCGGGCCCGGTGAGCGCCGGGCATCGCCTGGTTCAATCTCACATCGATCGCCATGCCTACGGTGAACTTGCCGAGCCAAGACACAGGGGCCAAGACTTCCACTTGAAGCGGATCGAGCTGGGCCAATTGTAGAATCGGCTTCTCTTTGACGAGTTCTCCCGGCGAGACATAGCGTTCAATCACCAGACCCGTAATGGGACTCCGAATGGTTCGCAAGGCCAGCGCCGCTTCCGCCCGCGCCAGTTGCCGTTGGGCCAACACCTTATTCTCCAGGGCCTCGCGATGAGCGGCTTCCGTCACCCGTTGCTCGGTTTCGGCTTCATCGAACTCGTTGGACGCGATGGCGGAACTGCTGCTTAGGTTGCGTGCACGTCCTGCCTTGCGGTCGCTGAACGCGGCTTTCACTTGTGTACTGGTGATGGCCGCCTCCATCTCCGCTTTCGCTTTGGCGACCTCAACTTCCGTTTGTTCGAGACTCGATTCCAAGATTGCCAGCACCTGTCCTTCTTTCACCGCATCCCCTTGATCGACAGGGAGCTGCATCAGGAGCCCGGGAATGGGACTTCCGACCGCAACCACGACACGCGGCTTCACCATGCACGGCAAGTCGCTCCCGGCATTCACCACGCTCACCGCAATGACCGCGATCCATACCGAACATTGAAACCATACCCATCGCCATACGTACTGTCTCATGCCGGCTATCTATCCTTGTTGATGGTGGTTGGATCTGTTGCCGCAGGGTTCTTTTCCAGCTTCTGAGGAAACCGAACGGTGCACTTCAGCCCGGCAGGAATCCGGAGATCCGGATTCGGTAATTCCATCCTGATGCCCAATGTTCCGCTCCCGGCATCGACCACGTGATCGACTACCGTCACCTTCGCTTTATGGCTTCCGCCCACCGGATCCTCGGGTTTCACTTGCGCTTCCATCCCGACCGTGATTTTCCCGAGCATCGAAATAGGGACATACGCTTCGACCCGCAACGGATGAAGCTGAGCCAACTTGAGAATTTTTTCTTGTTTCGGGTACTCGCCGGGCGACATGAAGCGTTCGACTACGACGCCATTAATAGGACTGCGGATCGTTCGCATGTTGACTTCGGCCGTGGTGCGTTGGAGCTCAAGGTCCGCCAGACGCCGGTTAGACAATTCCGCCTGGGCGTGCGCGACCGCTCCGGTGGCGCGCTCCACACTCGTATCAAGCGTCGCCACGATCTGCCCTTCTTTGACCGGATCACCTCGGTCGACGGCGACGGTTTCGAGTATGCCGCCGACCGGGGTCGTCACCGTAATCACAACATACGGGTGAATCAGGCAGTTGCCCTCGGCTGCCAATACTATGGGTCCGGACAACAGCAGCGACGTGCCTGCCATTCCCAGTATGACTGTCCGCATCCGCCGATTCGTCACGCTGCTCCTCCTATTCCGGCCGTCCAGCAAAGGCCAGCGCCGTATTCAGATGTTCATCCATTTTCAACACCGCCATCCGCGTTCGCGCATGCGTCCGTTCGGCACGGTGCTGGGTCCACCAGAACAGGACACGTCCAACCCAGACGGGAGCCGAGCGCCCGAATGAGCACACCGCTCGCGACAGCGCGCGCAGCAAGGGCCCCGTCTGCGCCATGATAAGTTCATCTTCCAAGGAGAGAATCGCTTGGTACGTCCCTGGATCGCCCTGCCGGCCGCATCGGCCAAAGAGCTGCCGGTCGATACGGCGCGCATCATGACGCTCCGTGGCAATGACATGCAATCCGCCGGCGGCTGCGACGCCCGGCTCTAATCGCACGTCGGTTCCGCGGCCCGCCATATTTGTCGCCACGGTTACGCGCCCCGGCTCGCCGGCTTCCGCAATAATGGCGGCCTCCTCGCCGTCTTGCCGTGCATTGAGAACCCGGTGCGAAATGCCATACTGAGCGAGCAGGACACTGAGATGATCGGAAGCGGCGACGGTTCTGGTCCCCACCAACACCGATCGCCCGCTCCGACAGGACTCCGCCACGGCGTGAACTATGGCCCGCCATTTTGCATCAGCGGTGAGGTGGATCTGATCGGGAATGCATGTCCTTCGAATCGGCCGATTCGTCGGAATGCGCACGACACCAAGCCGGTACACCGACCAGAGCTCTCCCGCCACTTCCCGCGCAGTCCCTGTCATGCCGGCGAGCCGCAGATAGCGGCGAAAAAACCGCTGATAGCTGATCCGGGCAAGCGTTTCCTGACGATGCCCCAACGGGCACCCCTCTTTCACTTCGATCATTTGATGAAGCCCCCGCTCCCACGATCGATCCGGCATTACACGGCCGGTGTATTCATCGATAATCCGGATGGACTCTTCCTGGACAAGATAGTGTTGCTCACGATGAAAAAGATGTTGCGCCGTCAAGGCTTGTTGCACGAACGCTTCACGGCGTCGGCGACCCTTCCAGACGCCGCCAAAAGGTTCTGCCAACTCTTCGAGCCGCGCTTCGCCTCGGGCCATCAGCCGTACATGGCGCTCAGCGTGATCGACGACAAATTCCTCGCCTTCGATCAGATGGCTCGCCAATTTCAGCGCCTGCTCATACACGGTGTGCTCGATCGGTTCCTGGCTCCGTTGCGCGATGATCAACGGCGTGCGCGCTTCATCCACCAGAACACTATCGGCCTCATCGACAATCGCGTAGTGGAGTCCTCGAAGTAGGAGACGCTGAGAAGTCTCAGGACGGTGCACCTGCTCAAGGTGCAGATGAGTTTGGCTCGGCATCTGTCCGACCACGAGCCGATCTTTCAGATAATCAAAGACCAGTTCCTTGTTGGTGCAATAGGTCACATCGCATGCATAAGCGGCGCGGCGAGCCTCAGGGTCCATCCCTTGCTTGACGACGCCGACGGTCAATCCCAACGCCGCATACACCGGCCCCATCGCGGCCGCATCGCGGCCGGCCAGATAATCATTTACCGTCACGACATGGACCGGCATGCCCGCGAGTGCGGCCGTGCAAGCCGGCAAGGTCGCGGTCAGCGTTTTCCCTTCCCCCGTATCCATTTCAGCGACACGGCCGGTCAACAACACCCACCCACCCAACAGTTGCACATCGAAATGCCGCTGCCCAATCGCGCGTTGCGCGACTTCCCGGATGAGCGCAAAGGCCTTCGCCGCCAGGTCATCGCGGAACCCATGGCGCACTAACTGAGGCCGTAAGGACTGGGCGGCCGCTTTCAAGTCGGCATCGCGCAGTCGGCCATACTGTTCTCCCTCGGCCGCCACGCATCGGATCCAGTCATCGCGCCGAACCAGAGCGGCTCGAACGCGTCGCGCGACCGGGCCGATCGCCCGGCCGGCCCATTCTTCGAACTTGCCGACGTGCGGAAGCAGACGTTCTGGATATCCCACACCGGATATCACCACGACCCACACCTCTGCCGCGCAATGTTCAAAAGTGCCGTTTCATCACAGACCCTACGAACAGACTGTTTAAACGACATATAAGCAACATTACCTGTTCTAGTCTCATCTATCGCTAAGCAACCCAACGGCAGGAGGTTCACAAAGGCCCTCCAGCGAGGCCGCAGCGAGCGAAGCGCCGAAGCGTACCCTTGCGGTACGTTGAAGCGCTGAGCGATGCGAGAACGAAGCTGGAGGGTCTTTGGACATCCTGCTAGACGGAAAATCGTGTGAGGAAGAGCTGACGCAGATACCGACTCCATTGTTCAGCAAGCGGGAGTGGTTCGTGCGAAAAC
This sequence comes from Nitrospiraceae bacterium, assembly GCA_035273145.1. Lineage (GTDB taxonomy): Bacteria > Nitrospirota > Nitrospiria > Nitrospirales > Nitrospiraceae > JAICXS01. Next base: position 75 of record DATEPO010000138.1, on the reverse strand, counting down.
CTCACATGCACGCGCCCACCGGCATTAAAAACGCGGGCATCATCCGCCATCACCAGATCGACGAGAAACACTCGC
>DATEPO010000137.1:0-5431 GCA_035273145.1 Nitrospiraceae bacterium | reverse complement strand
GCTGATCGCTATTCACAATGCCGAATGACACCGATCACTAGGCCTTCAATGGTAAATTCATCATCGGACGTCACGAGGATCGGTTGCATCGCTGCATTTGCCGGATGCAATTCGATTCGACCGTCCTTTTGATAATACTTTTTAATGGTCGCCTCACGATTGACCAAAGCGACCACCGTTTGGCCGTTGCGAGCCATGGCTTGCTTTTGAACGACCACTAGATCACCGGTCAGAATTCCATCTTCTTGCATCGATTCGCCTTTGACGCGGAGCACAAACGTTTCTCCCCTCCGTATCATTGAGGCAGGGACCTCCACCAATTCAGATTGCGGCACCGGCTCAATTGGTTTGCCGGCAGCGACCAGTCCGAGCATGGGGAGCTGTTGCACCATCCCGAGTTGTTGAATCAGGACATCGACCATACCGGGAATGCGGCGCGTCCCGCCTTCATATCGGGTAATGGTCATACGTGTCGTCCGTAGTTTTTGGGCCAGTTCTTCTTGGGTCAGGCCCAGTGCTTTACGTGCCTGCTTAAGATCACGCGGCTTCATGTATCCAATGGTTACATACCTTGACGACGCAGTCAAGAGTTTTCTCGTTCTCTTTCCCCCCAGCTCCATTCACAGTTGAGGATGTCTCGCCGCGGATGTGCCGGCTTTAAGCTGTTCTTCAACGGCACGCATGACAACGGATCCTGATGATCACGACTCGGCTTCGCACTGGTCCGCTGCTTTTTTATGCACACATTTGTAAGCGGGACTACTGCACCTGCAAATATAACCGAATGCTGAGTCTCTTTTTTGAACCTCATTCATCGATCTCTTCTTAAGAAGCCGCAAGAATAAATTCATCAGCTATACTATTGAAGCCCTACGTAATGCATGAATTATGGTGCGTCTATTGCTCAGCCTTACAGATCGCCAGTGCAGTCGGAAGAATTTTAGAAGGCCACCGATGATTCTGTCTCACAAAGGAACGAGAAATGGACGCAACACAGACCCTTCACCACCCTTTGCTCACGAACGCTTTCATACGAGAGTGACGCTTCAGTCAGATCGGCTGCCTAGAATTGGTTTAACAGCAGGTGGATTTAGCGAAGGCAAGAAACACTCAAGAGCCTCATGCAACAGATGAATAGCAATGTGGCTTACACAGGTGATTATATGAAGGGTTTCTTACGCGTCCTGTCCATTCTATTGACCGTCCTGCCGCCTTCAATCGGCTGGACGGCCGGCACAGATGAGCCGAAACTCACCGCACCATCCCAGCCGCGATCGTCACCCGCTCACACACTCACACATGTCGAGTTGAAACAGCGCGGGGGTGAAGCAACGGTCCTCATCAGCGGGGACGGCCGGCTATCCTATCGTATCCGTCCTCTCAGCACAGATCGTGTGATCGTAGATCTACTGAATGTCTCGACAAAACTCACCCATGCATTCGAATTCAATGACCGCATCGTCAGACAAATTCGCATTGGACAGCATCCCAATGTGCTCCGCCTTGTCATCGATCTTCGACAAGCGGCGGTCTATTCCGTTGAAGAAGGCAAGAACACATTGTCTGTCGTGCTCGCTCCTCGCGCCGATGGGAAGAAATCCCAAGAGGCTGCAGTTCTTTCTCCGCCCTCTCAGGCTTCTCTCGAATCGCCGGCGGATAACCGTGCGGCGAAATCTGCAGTCCCGGCCTCGATGCAACTACAATCTGAGCGCGTTCAGCTCGCCGCGTTAGAATCTGATCGCACCATATCCGAACCACGGCCACGCCAAGAACCGCGGAATCGAGCAGTCGATCGCCGCGTGGTCGCTCAGCCGACAACCCAGTCGTCGGCTGAGCTCTATGTCGCGGCATTTGGCGGCGTGTCCCTGGCACAATCATTCACGAAGGTCCATGGAACGGGCGATGATGCGTCGGTACAATTGAGCGACCTTGCCTTGAAAGGAACCGGTATTGGAGGACTCAAATTAGGGTTCTCGCCCGGCGGCGCCAAATGGTTTGCACTGGAAACCGAAGCGTTCTATAGCTCACCGCATATCAAGCAGCAAACCATTACAGCCACCGGCGACAGCGGCAGCGGCAGCACTGACGCTCCGGGCTCTTACACGCGGGTGGCTACATGGGCGTTTAACTGGATTATTCGTTACCCGGGTGAATGGGTTCAGCCTTATGCAGGTGCGGGTCTTGGAATATTTTGGGGACGTATTTCTGACTCTCCCAGCTCTTCGGACACGAGTCCCGGACTCAATGCACTAGCCGGTGTGCGGATCAAGATGGGACAGCACTTAGTAGCGTTCAGCGAGTATAAATATAATCGCGCAAGCTTCGATTTCACGAATGCCGATTTGCACGTCCTCTATCAAGCGCACTATGTTGTGGGAGGATTGGGTTGGTCGTTCTGATGGCGCGTAAGGGAAGTGAACATCAAAAAAGGATGTCTGAAAAAGAAAGGTGGGTGGCCTCTGGCGCCTCATTTTCAATCTCCGAGATTACCGTTCGATGTTGAATTGCGTGTTGCCTCTTTCATTCCTCACTGTCGATAGGCAATCACCGCCCTGATTCCGTAGCTGAAACGTCCTCATAGAACCCGCATACTCTCTTCTTTCAGTTGCTGGACGACTACCGAAACTATAACTGGAGGCGCCTCCTGTATGCGCTGTGTCCGCTTATCGCCATTCATATCGGACAGTGAGGACGAAAATATCGCGATTGAACGAGAACCCCTGTCCCGAAAATGAGCTGTTCGTCACGAACCGAGTATAGGATGCCGTTCCTATTACCCGCTTGGTAAAAAGATAATTTAAGTTGGCCGCTCCGGAATAACTTGTAAAGTCCAAGCTTGGACCGCTGACCGATTGATTCTTGGCATAGTTGCCGCTCGCCGAGCCGGTCAGTCTTTCTGTAAACTGATGGGTCACGCTCAGCGTGATCACGTTACTCACTAATGCCGTGGACGTCACATAGAAGCTTGGAAACACCGATCGAGATACACTTACACTCGTGGCGGTAGAACGTTCTTGCCACGTGAACTGCCCGGATCCCACATATTGAAGCGATTGCCCGCCTGTGAGAAATTTTGTGACGCCCCCATTGACGTTAAAGGAGAATCGTTGCGACAGCTTGTGTTGCCACCCCAGTGTGGCACCGGCAAGTTGAAAACCCGAGGCCGCATACGCGATCGCCGAATAGTTAGCGTTTACTGATATGCGGTCCTTCGTTGTCACGACAAATTGAGGGCCAACTGACGCGTTAAAGTATTGTGTGTTAAAAAAGCCGCCTCCTACAGGAGTAGCGAAGGCAGAGCCAAACCGCATATACTGATGCCGAATGCTACCGACGATATTAATGTTCGGATCAACTACATACGCGCCATTCATCGCAAACACGTTGATGAAAGAGTTCGCGCGTACCGCCTGAATGCCTCGAGCGAAATTTTCCGGACCACCGGCGCCGGCGCCGCTAATAGGAGGCGCATAAAAAGCCGGGGGTTGAGGGGTGTATGTGAGAAACTCGTTGACGGCAAGAGTCGTGCGCTTGACAAACCGAGCTACGAGACTGTCGAGCGATGCATTCATATTCACCAGCACCGAAGCGTAGTTTAGGCTGGGGTTTTTGACGTAGAAGTTTCCGCTGACCTGGAGCGACCCACTGAGATCGATCAGCCGGGTATCGCGGCGAATATTCACCATCGGTGAGATTGTCGTGACATAATCGGACGAATCTGTCTTGGCACTGGTGAAGAATACGTTGCTGTCGTAACGTTCGGAGACACTCACCGACGGAATGATTTCAGTCTGCGCTTGTCCATAGGCCGGCCTTGATGCCCCGTACATGTTGGCTATGGCGACGACCAGTACGACGAGTAGGTGTATCCCCTTTCGCCTCATCTTCTTTGACATCGTTTCATAATGACGGAATGAGCAGTCATGGGAAAATCGCCCCAGGATTACAGCAGACGTAACTGCTCGCAAGGGTCATATCAGACTGGATCAAGCTGACCTATCAGTTCAGCGCCCATTCTCCTGTAGGACTATCCTACCTAAGTTTATGTCGCTAAAGAGATTCGAATGGGCCGCAAAAAGCATCCAAGGCTTGATTAGGGAAACCAAGGTACACGAGAGAGAATCAGAAGGTCTAGCACGGCGCGTTAAGGCTGGAATTCCACAATCGCGAATTTTCGGCGGCCAATACGGAAACGATATTGATGATTCGGCCTAAGCGCGAGACTGACAGTCGGATCGGTCTGCTTCTGTTCGTCGATTTCGATCCCGCCTTGCACGATGAGCCGACGAGCTTCGCTTTTACTGGGAACTAATTTGGTTCGCGCCACGAGATCGATCAATCCAATGGCCGGGGCAGCCGGATCGGCAACATCGGCAATGCGGAGCAGAACACGCGCATCCGGTTCCGCTGGAAATTCCCGTTCTTGAAATGTGAGTTGGAACTTCGCCCTCGCCTCTTGGCCTGCAGATTCTCCATGATAGCGCGCCACAATACCTTCGGCCAGCCGTTGCTTCGCTTCCATCGGGTGCATGGCTGCGATATGAGCGACATTCTCAGTCGTCAGCAATTCGTAATAGCGAAGCATGAGGGCATCGCTGATCGACATCAATTTGCCGAACTGATCTTCCGGCTTGTCTTCCAGTGCAATGTAATTGCCGAGGCTTTTGCTCATCTTCCGAACGCCGTCGGTGCCTTCCAATAACGGCATCGTAAGAACGACTTGGGCTTCTTGCCCGAAGTCCCGCTGCAAATCACGGCCGACCAAAAGATTGAATTTTTGATCCGTGCCGCCCAATTCTACGTCTGCCTTGAGCGCGACCGAGTCGTAGCCCTGAATCAGGGGATAGAGAAACTCATGGATGCTGATCGGCTTCTGTTCATGATAGCGCGTGTGGAAATCCTCCCGCTCCAGCATCCGCGCGACATTGTAATGCGCGCTGACCTGAATCAACGCTTCCGCCGTCATCGTGCCCATCCAGCGGCTATTGAACTCGACGATCGTCCGCGCCGGATCCAGGATCTTGAAAATCTGCCGCTCATAGGTTGTGGCGTTGTCCCGCACCTTCTCCTTCGTCAGAGCCACCCGAGTATCGGACACGCCGGTCGGATCGCCGATCATCCCGGTGAAATCGCCGATGAGAAAGATGACGTGATGGCCGAGATCCTGAAAATGCTTCAGCTTGTGGATCAAGACCGTATGCCCAAGATGAAGATCCGGCGCCGTCGGATCAAAGCCCGCCTTGACCCGTAATGGACGCTGCTCCTTGAGCGAACGGGCCAGCTTCGACTCCAATTCCGATTGTTGAATGACCTCCATGGCACCGCGGAGAATCAAGTCCATTTGTCGAGTCAGGTCAGTCACTTGGTTTCCCGATTACAGCGCCTTCGCCTTGATCTTGGCCTCTTGCTTCGGCTCAGTCTTGGTTGCGAG
>DATEPO010000136.1:0-2482 GCA_035273145.1 Nitrospiraceae bacterium | reverse complement strand
GCCGACGAATGGGATTTGCGATGGGCATCGATCTGTCGCCGATTATTGCCTTGCTGGTGATTGTGTTCCTGCAAGTGGCGCTGGTTCAATCGCTGAAGGACTTGGCATTTCGCATGCACTGACCGAACAGAGAGGTACCGATGAGACTCACGCCGCTCGATATTCAACAAATGGTCTTTAAAGTTCGGATGCGAGGGTACGATAAGAACGAGGTCAAACAGTTTCTCGAAGATCTCGCGCAGACGGTTGAATCGTTGAATCATGAAAACGGGGTGCTCCGCGAAAAACTCGTCGCCACCGAAGAGCAGCTTGTCGCGCTGAAGAAAGCAGAAACGACGTTGACGCATACGTTGATCTCGACGCAGGCCATGGCCGATGACATGAAAGAAATCGCGCAACGAGACGCCGCTCTGTTGATCAAAGAGGCGGAGTTCAAGGCGGCCGAAATGCTGCGCGAAGCGCGTCAAGACCTGGCCGGGCTCCAGCGCGAAATTTCCGATATTCGCAAGCAACGGTTGCTGGGCATCGAGCGCTTGCGCTCGACGCTGCGGACGTTCGAGCGGGTTTTGGAAATCGAAGAGGAAGACGAGGAGCCTTCGAGCGTCTCCGAGAGGCGAAGCTGACGCGCAGTCCGTATCATAGAGGCCTCCGCTGACAGTGAACTGGAGCAGCTCCGCCGGCTTAGCCTGTGTCTTGATTCAGCCTCCCTTCCTCGCTGACCGCCATGGGTAATTCCATTACAAGCGTGATGCATTCCGCGGTAGAAGATCGCATCTTCCCTGGGGCCGTCTTGCTCGTGCAATTACGGGGACAACCGGTCTATCAAGGTGCCTTTGGTCGCGCAGCATTGATGCCACAGCCCCAACCGGCCACGCTCGATACGTTATATGATTTGGCCTCTCTGACCAAACCGCTTGCGACCACCACCGCGATCGTATGCTTGATCCAGGACGGAATGGTCCATTTAGACGATGCGCTTGAAATCTATTTTCAGGAACTGCAGGGGACGGAGATCGGTGCCGCCACGGTCCATCGTCTGTTACATCATAGCTCTGGGCTGCCGGGATGGCGGCCGCTCTACGAAGACATCGCCTCTCGGGAACGACAGCACCCGGGCTTTCTTGGAAGTGACGCGGCGAAGAAGTTCGCCATGGCCTATATTGCTCGCGAGCCGTTGGTCTATCCGCCGGGGGCCAAGAGCCTCTATAGCGATCTTGGGTTCATTCTGCTGGGTCTCCTGATCGAGCGGGTGACAGGTCGGTCGCTCGCGCGATTTTGCCGGGAACACATCTATCAGCGGCTCGGCATCCAGCACCTCTTGTTTGTGCCGTGTGCCGTGGACCAGGGCCGCCCGGATGGAGACTCGCTCATTCCTGGGCCCATTGCTCCGACGGAGCATGATCCCTGGCGAAGGCGGCTTCTTTGCGGTGAAGTCCATGATGAAAATGCCTATGCGCTGGGCGGTATCGCGGGCCATGCCGGCTTATTCGGCACCGCTGCAGCCGTGATGGCCTTAGCCGGGGCATGGCTGGACGGATATTGGGACCGAAGCTCGTTCTTTCATGGCGACCTGGTTCGTCGTTTCATCGCTCGGGACTCGAATACGCCGGCATCAAGCTGGGGACTTGGCTGGGATACGCCATCACCTCCGTCCTCCTCCGGACAGCATTTGTCGCCGCACTCGTTCGGACATCTGGGATTTACCGGGACTTCGCTCTGGATCGATCCGGAATCGGAGCTGACCGTCGTATTGTTGTCGAATCGCGTGCATCCAACAAGGCAGAATACGAGCATTCAGCAGTTTCGTCCGCTGATTCATAATGTCGTCTATGAGACGGTTGTCGGAAACGCGGAGAGCGCGGGGAAGTGACCTGAAGTCGTGAGTGAAGCGCGATGATTTACGTGTCTGGATACTCGACCCACGTTTCTTTTTCCGCCAAATAGCGCCGGCCTTTGAAGTTCGGCCGAGTCCGCATTCGCCGGAACCCCAATTCTCTGAGCTTCTCTACAGCACTGCTGACGGCGGCAGCGATGGTCGGATGGGTGTGGCCCTCGACCGTTAAGGCTTCATAGGTCAGTTTGGCCACGTAACCCTGCGCGACACGACTCACGAGAATCGCCCGGCTGAAGTAGCGATCGCTGGGATCGTTACCTTCAAGTTGATGCCGCTCAACAACGCCGTCTTTTTGTCTGAGCGAGAGGGGAAGAGTACTCACAGAATCTCCGTAGGCGAACCGCTGTGGACCATCGGGGGCGTCTTGAGCAAACGATTATAGATGCACTGTCCCTGGACTTCAACCATGGTTGACAACAAGAAATCATTCTTATACTCTCCGCGTGTTGGTTCCTTCCCCTGCCTGTTTCCGCCAAGGGGCGGACCAGTGTCTACCGGCCACTCCATGAATGTTCCAAACAGTCTGACCATCCTTCGTATCCTGCTCATTCCTGTCTTCATAGGGTTTCTTATCTATGAACGCTATAA
>DATEPO010000135.1:0-4686 GCA_035273145.1 Nitrospiraceae bacterium | reverse complement strand
GAGCGAAAACCGGACGAATAAGCATTCCTACAACTGGTTTTCTATCGTCAAAAACACCACGTACTTTGTGGCGCGTTTTTCTTGCCTCTCAGAGGAAAACCTTGAGGCATATCTGAACGACCGTATTCAAAAGGAGCGAGTTCAACCACTTGAGGCTGCCGTTGAATCTGGCGAACTCTCGGTCAAGGAGCGCGACCAGTTTGTAAATCAAATTTGGCAAGGCGTGCAGCAGGGATTGAAGGACGCCGCGCGAGGTCCGTTGACGCGTCAGATTAAGCCGCGACCGGGAGCGTTCATGCCGTTCCCGATTGATTCAGAAGCGCCGCGGATTGGTGTTGATCTCCCCCAACTGCATATCTGCATTGTTAGTAAGGAATTTCCGCCATTCGGGGCCTCCGGGGGAATCGGCACCCTTTACTCTCACCTCACCGGTGAGCTCTTGATACTGGGTCATGAAGTCACTGTCATTTTGCCTCGCCAAGAGGAAGGCCGAGACGATCAAGGACGCTTTCACATTAAGTATGTCCGACCGGATGAGGTAGGCTTTGACGGAACTGTGCCGGCTAACGCGGCGAATCTATCATGGTCCTTGCGAGCTGCCGCGGCTGTGGCGGAGGTGCACCAAGAGCGGCCGGTCCACGTAGTCGAGACCGCACTCTGGGATGCCGAAGGGTTGGCATTTGCGCTGATCCAGCAGGGGCGCCGCCCCCCAATCGTGGTGCGGCTAGTCACACCCTTCGCGGTCGCTTCGGCAATGAACGAATGGGATATGCCGCCGTCGGCAACTGAGCAATTCGTGGCGGCCGAACGAGCACTGATCAGCCATGCTGACGCGGTAATTGCTATCAGCGAATCCGTAGCTGCTACTGTAGAGAAGGAATATCAGCTCGAGAGAGACGACCGGTGGAAGATCAGCCACTGCGGCATTGCCTATTGGCCGTTCTTTGACGTCAACACGGGCTATGCCGAGTTCACGGGTCTTGAGACAATCGGCAGTCAAATCCAGAAATTTGGCAAGCTGGTGCTTTTCGTCGGCAGGCTGGAAAGACGAAAGGGTATCGATACCTTCTTAGAAGCGGTGGCAGGTATTCTTTCGGCCAATTCAGACACGTGCATCGTCATCGCAGGAAAGGATATCGAGGGATGGACGCAGAAATCGGAAGCGATTATCCCTGCTAAGTACAAGAAGCGGGTGATCTTCGCCGGAAATGTCTCCGATTTGCTTCGAGAGAAGCTCATGGCGCAAGCGGATTGTGTTGTGTTCCCCTCTCGATATGAATCCTTCGGCCTGGTACCGCTCGAAGCGTTCGTCCACGGCGTACCGGTCATCGCCGCTGATGCAGGCGCGATTCCGGAAGTCGTCGAAGATGGCGAAAGTGGTCTACTCTTCCCAGCGGAGGACGCGCGAATCCTAGCCAAGACTGTGACGCGCCTCCTTCAAGACCGGGATCTTCGGGAACGACTCTCACATGGCGCGAAACGTGCGAGCCGGCGCTTCAGCGGCCGGAATGCCGCACTGGAGTCAATTGAAATATACCGTTCGGTTGTCCGCTGATCCTCGCCTTCGGCTCAAAGCCGCCCGCTCACAACCCAGCGGTTGTAGAGACGTACATCACAACGTGTGGGGCGGGACATTGGGCGTGATGCTCGCCCACGACCTGCCTATTGCTTTTGTAAAAATAGGCTTGCCGAGGTCCAAAGCAAATTCCCGTCGGTCAGCACGATGTGGGGGCTGGCCCTAAGATCATCAGCGTCTCGCACGTCGACCGGCATTGCACACAACTCCTGCGAAATCCGGCCGGAGAAGGGCCCTCCCACCAATGGAAAGCTTCTATCGCGCAGGAACATCTGCTCCATCTCCGCTGGTGTAAAATACTCATCATGGACACCGCCGTTCAGAATCAATTCGGTAATGATACAAGCAATGCCGCCTGGACGGAGAACTCGCCTCATCTCCGATAACGCTTTCCGCTGCGTTGCGCGCGATCCAAAGTGCTCGATCGATGAGAGGCAGAATACGAAATCGAAGGTATCATCATCGAATTCAAGATTGTCACCAGACATCCTGAAGACTTTGAGATGATCGTGTCGATATTCAAATGGTGCAAACTTGTCCGGAGAGGTCACCATAGCCGGCTGACCTTCGTGAGATGGGTTATCGTAGAGATCGGTAGCAACCATTTCCGCTATATGATTTGCAAAGTAGAACAGCGGACTCTCATATCCCGCTCCCACGGCGAGCGCGCGTGCCTCAGGAGTCACAACGCCCAATGTTGCGAGTCCAGTAATGCACAGGCCGTATTCCCAAGCTTTACGATGAATAACCACGGGCTGATTCAGATTTCGCAGCACGTCAGGAAGAGCATCGCCCACAGACCAGTCGGATAGCCGAGGAAGCCTGTTGAGGGTGTGGGAAGGGCGCCGGCGGATCATCAGCTCCGGCTCAAGCAAAATCTGAATGGTCATATCGCTCCCATCTTCTTGTAGGTGACCGCGCGGGTTCTCATGCGCTCGTAGCGGAACTCGCGCCGCATACCGATGATCGCCGTCGGTATAAATGACGTCGAGGCAGGTGCGATCCTCGCTGGCTTGGAGCGACTAGGTCCGTCGCCGCGCGACGAGGAGAATCCAATCCTCAAAAAGCAGTTTAATGTCGGGGATAAGGCTCAAGTCAAGATTTTCACGATGCTTCTCTAGCACCGCCCAATCTTCCTCGGATGGAATTGGGCGATGGAGCCTCTCGATTTGGAGGCCGTGAGCTTCAATTGACGTCAGGATGTGGTCGATCGTAGTCTTGTTTAGCTCTTCAAAGCGGTCCATTGACCAGGCATCAACAGCCTTCGATGCTACGAGGTCGCGGAAGTCTTTGCGCAAATGTACCCAAGGAAACTCTGCGGGATCGAAGTGATTGAAAAGGTGGTGACCAGCCTTGCTGTAGTAGAGCGGGCAGGTATCGATAAGCAGCACTCCGTTGTCAGCCACATATCCGGCAGCCTTCTCAATAAATCTGTCCGGGGCCGGTACATGCTCAATGCTGTCAAGCATAAATACACAATCAAAAGAGCGGGGGGCAAATGCGGATTGGAACAAATCGCATTCGAGCAGGATGGACTGGTCGGGGTTTGCTCCATTGGCGAGCGCCAGCGCATCGAACATCTCAGGCTTGAACCATTCAAACTCGTGTAAATCCCGGTCTATGCCAACTGCCGTTTGGAAACCTTCGCGCACGGCAGCGACCAACCCGTTTCCGACACCGCATCCTATGTCTAAAAAGCGGCCTCTTTTAACATCACTGGGGACATCATGAACAATCTTGTTCGAGGCGTGCTGTACGCGGCTCGCGAATGAATCGAGCAATTCCTGATTTAGCAAAGCTAGAACTCCAAAACCGACGAAATATCCAACGTCATGGCCGGGTCACTCATGCGAGATGAATTCCTTAGGAATTGGTGGGCCTATTTGCGAGCACCTGGCCGATAACTCAAGCAAGGGCTCGACCGATTTCGCGACAAAAGTAGATTGCTGATGTGGTGACCATCGGCGCGCGCCAACTTTGACTTGCGCCCACCGCGCGAGAGCCTATGCGGTTCCGCTGAGCGGCAAGCGGAGCTGGCACTGGGCCGCTGCCGCGGACAGTAACTGGTGGATGAATGAAAACCGCAATCGTAACCGGCGTCACCGGGCAGGACGGCGCTTACCTTGCCGAGCTCCTCCTTTCAAAGGGCTACACGGTCTACGGGACGTACCGCCGCACCAGTTCGGTCAATTTCTGGCGGATCGAGGATCTCGGCATCGAATCCCACCCGAACCTCCATCTCGTCGAGCACGATCTCACGGACCTATCGACTTCCATGCGGTTGATCCACCAATCGCAGGCTAGCGAAGTCTACAACCTCGCCGCGCAAAGCTTCGTCGGAGTTTCGTTCGATCAGCCGATCACCACTGCCGAGATCACCGGAATCGGACCGTTAAACCTGCTTGAGGCCATCCGCCTCACGGACCCCAAGATCCGCTTCTACCAAGCCAGTACATCGGAAATGTTCGGGAAGGTCCAGGCGGTCCCGCAGACGGAAACCACGCCTTTCTACCCGCGCAGCCCATATGGCGTCGCCAAACTTTTCGCGCATTGGATGACGGTCAATTACCGCGAGAGCTACGGAATCTTTGGCAGCAGCGGCATCCTTTTCAACCACGAGAGCCCGTTGCGCGGCCGCGAATTCGTCACCCGCAAGATCACCGACGCGGTCGCCAAGATCAAGCTCGGCAAGTCCGATTGCCTGTCGCTCGGCAACCTCGACGCGAAGCGCGACTGGGGCTTCGCCAAGGAATATGTCGACGGCATGTGGCGGATGCTCCAGGCGGACGAGCCGGACACTTTCGTGCTTGCCACCAACCGCACCGAAACGGTCCGCGACTTCGTCCGGATGGCCTTCAAAGCGGCCGATATCGACGTCGAGTTTTCCGGGTCAGGCGACAGCGAAACCGCGGTCGACACAGCGACCGGCAAGACGGTGATGCGGGTTGACCCGCGTTTCTACCGCCCCGCCGAGGTCGACTTGCTGATCGGCGATCCGGCAAAAGCCAAGCAAAAGCTCGGGTGGGAGCCCAAGACCAGCCTTGAGGAGCTCTGTCGACTCATGGTCGAGGCGGACCTGCGGCGTAACCGCGCCGGCGTCTCCTTCTAAT
>DATEPO010000134.1:0-6077 GCA_035273145.1 Nitrospiraceae bacterium | reverse complement strand
CACCTTGTCCGCCTCGGGGAACACTCCGTCCTGTTTTTATGAGCCGAATGAGGCGTGGCCGAAGCGCGCTGACACACGGATCGATTCAAAAGTCCTTATTATTCCTTTTCAGGCAGGGCTCAGAGCGATGTACCGGTACATTCTTTGCACAAATCATAGTTTAACCAGACGAACAGAACCGTTTGAGCGAAGGGGCACTCTTCGAGTGGTCTCGCATCACATTTCACCTCACAGGAGCACTATCATGGCACGACAAAGATGGGTCGGGATCGTAAGCGCAGTCTGTCTGCTCGCCATTCCGGTCGGCACAAGGGCCGCTTCCCAGTCGCATGATGCCGAAACCAAGACGTTACAAGGCGAACAGCGAGTCATGGGGACGGTGGAAGAGATTAAGAGCGACCAAATACGGGTCAACACTGGAGAAGTCCAACCTCGTTACATTCCGCTGAATCAGGCCAAGGAAAAAGGGCTTGGGGATATCAATAAAGGCGATGCGATTGAAATCACTGTGAACGATCAAAACCTCATTGTCGATTATCACCTTGTCGGTAAATCCGGGCATCCCTCCCAACATGCTGCTCATCAGGTGGTGAAAGGACAGATTGCCCAACCACTCGTGATCGGACATGATCACGCCGTCATCCGAACAGAGGACGGCAAGGAAGTAAGCTTCGTGATCCGCTCTCAAGCACGGAGCAAGATAGCTTCTATCCCGGTCGGGACGGACGCCATTTTTTTAGTCGATGAGACCAATAAGATTGTGGACGTGAATTTCTCAAACCAGGAAGCGGTCAGCCGAGCCGGGGAAACGCCCGAAAAGAAATCGCCCTTAAAGGGCGCACAGCGTCGAGTGTTGGGAACGATTGCGGAGCCGCTGGCCGATAATCGTATTACGATTCGCACAGACGACGGCAAAGAGCAGCCCTATCAGATCAGACCGCTGATGCGGGACAAAATGGGCAAACTTTCGAAGGGAGAAGCCGTCGTGCTGCTGATCGATGATGAAAACAAGGTGGTGGATTTGGCGATTCCGCCGCAGATGAAGTAGAGAGCGCAGTCGTTGTCTGGGCGGCCTCCAATGCCACATTCGAAGCCGCCCTCCGTTCATAATTCATAATACGCGCATAAAAGCAGTCAACGCCGCTTTCTCTTCCCGATTCAGTTTGAGTTCCAAGACGAGGTTAAAGAACTCGACTGTGTCTTCCAAGGTCGGCAAACGGCCGTCATGCAGATACGGCGGCGAATCTTTAATGCCACGCAGGACAAAGCTTTTAATCGGGCCATCCGCTTCGGCGCCGAACCGCTCCAAATGCAGATCGTGCATCTGATGATCGGTGTAGGCCGGCGGCTGATGACAGCCGACACAGCGTGCTTTTCCGAAAAACAATTCTTCGCCTTTCATTTCTTGCGGCGTGGCTTTCTTTCGATCCAGGGTCCCGAAGACGGTCAACTTGGGCGCCGGGGGAAAGTCGATCATATTTTGCATCTGCGCCATGTGGGGGACCAGGAGCCGATCGATGACATTGGCGCCTTTTTTGATGGCGCGAATCTGATCGCCGTTGAAATACGCCGTGCGCTGTTCGAATTCCGTGAAGTCCTCGACGGACCGAATGCTGCGCTTCGACCCATGGATTTGTTGATTGAACATGCCGCGCAGACTGACGGTGTCCAAGCGCAATCGATCTCGTTGCGGACGCGTGTCGGGATTCAGATGAAACTGAGCGGTCGTGTGGAAATTCACATGGCAATCGAGACACGAGACGCCTAAACTAGGCTTCGCCGATTTCCGATCGTGCGTCGCATTGAATTCTTCCTGTGGAAACTGAGTCACGAGCATTCGCAACCCGTCCAACTGGACCGGCGTCACCAGACCGCGAAACAGGCGGTCGAAGTTCTCGGCATGCAGCACTTCGCCTTGAGAGACGTCACCGAGCTCTGGATGAGTCGTCAGGAAAATGGGCGGCGGAAATTCCGGCAAGAAGCAGTCCGGCAAATCAAACTCGACATCAAATCGTTCCAGTCGCGGAAACTGCTTAATTTGGATTTGCGGAAACACTTGCCCTCCGACCTCATGCTTCACATGTGGCAGCCGGTGAAACCCTCCGGGAAAAAGTTTCTCAGCCTTGATCTCCTCGGTCTCCATCTGTCCCAGCTTCTCCCACGTCAAGCCTGATTTCAGCGTGACGGCAGGTCCGATCGGCTGGTGTTTGCCCTTTGTCATGGTGACGCCGGCGGCCGTTTTGCAATCAAGGTGATAGCGGTCTTGGAGTAGTTTCTTCTGTCGGGCCAGCACATGCGGCTTGTCCGCAATATCCTTGGCCATCACATCTTCAGCATTTTTCTGAGGATCTTGGCCAGGCGGTGCGCCAAACACATCATAGGAGAAATCTACGCCATCAAAGCCTTTGGTCTTCGTCTCCGCGATGGCACTTTCCGTCTTTTCTCTCGCCGTCGCGGCAGTGCGAGGGTGGTCCTGTGCGGCGCCGTCCACCTTCGCCACGTTCCATGCCCCCATTCCACAAACTATACTGGCGACGATTCCCAGCCCCGTACCGATACGCAGGCGCCGACGTGTGCTGTGAGTCATTGATGTCCTCCGTCTTTGTGAATTCCAACGACTTTTAGTCTAATCGACACCGCGAAGGCTCGCCGTCAGGAAGAGGACGGATTCGTTGTGAGGGTGAAAAGAAAACTTGCGGCGGGGTCAATGGATCCGCGCGCTTAACCTGCACGCGCCACGACTCTATTCAGTCGAACTGACTCCAGCTATCTATGGGCTACTTTGGTAGTTTGGGGACCGTGATCTTGAGCGGCGCTCCGGCGAGGGCCTTCAAGAAGGCTATAAGGTCGGCTTTCTCTTCCGGCGCCAGACCGAGCGGTTGCATGAGCGGACTCAGATGAGAATTGGACTGCCCCCCTTTATCTTTGAATTCAATTACGTCTTCCAACGTTTTGAAGACGCCGTCGTGCATGTAGGGGGCGGTCTCGGTGATGCTGCGCAGGGTGGGTGTTTTGAACGCCCCCTTGTCGCGCTCGCGTCGGGTCACGTTGTAACGGCCTACATCTTCTTTGAGCAGGCCTTCCTGTGGGACCCCTAAATTGTGGAATTGATTGTCGGTGAAGTTCGGGCCGTTATGGCACAGGACGCAACGGGCTTTCCCTTTGAAGAGCTGCAGGCCGCGAACTGCCGAGTCATCCATGGCGTTCGACTCACCCATCACATACTTATCGAAGGCGGAATTGGCGGAGACAATCGTACGCTCAAACGCAGCGATCGCATCGGCGATGCCCTGCAAACTCACATTGTGACCAAACACCGCCTTGAACTGCTTTTGATAACCGGGAATCTTCGCGATTTTCGGCACGACCGTTTCGTGCGTCTCAGCCATTTCAATCGGATTGTGAATCGGCCCAATCGCTTGCTCCTCTAAAGAGGTGGCCCGGCCGTCCCAAAATTGGAGCGGATTGAAGGCGGTGTTATACACGGTCGGCGCTTGTCGGCCCCCGGCAGTTCCAAACGCGCCGATCGAAAACTGACGCGCATCGGCAAAGCCGGTGCCGGGGTTATGGCAGAAGGCACAGGAGATGGCATTGTTCTTCGAGAGTCGCCCATCGAAATAGAGCTGCTTGCCGAGTTCGATTTTCTGCACATAGTTCACATTGCCGGGCGGCATCGGGACGAAGGCCGGCATGGGGCCAATATCGGGCACAGGGATGCCGTCAATCATGACCATGCCGCTGGAGGACACTGCATTTGGCTCTTGAGCAACGAGCGATTCCTGCCCGGCACTTAGAATGAGCGCCAACACAATGAAGCCGGTTGTTCGCATATTCATGCACACCTCCAGGCGAATGCGTTTTTAATATTGGGGTCTCAGTGGGAGCCCTGCAGAACGTACGACCAAAAATTCACCACTGAAAACTTATTTCTGCCTCACAAGGATTCGGATCGGCGTGCCTGGAAAGCCGTACTTTTCACGAATCTGTTTCTCCAGAAATCGAATGTAGATTTTGGTGATATCGTCGGGATGACCGACAAAGAGCGCGAACGTCGGCGGCTTGGTCGCCACCTGGGTCATGAAAACCGATTTCACTGCTGTCTTTGGCTTGCCTCGGCGGACCGGTATAGGATGGATCTTCACAATTTCCTGGAGAAACTTGTTGAGTGCGCCGGTAGGGACGCGATGGGTGAAGGCCGCCATCACTTCATCGATGTGGGGAAACAGGAGATCGACGGTCTTCGGTTTGATGGCTGAACCAAAAACGATAGGTGCCCAAGGCAGAAATCGATAGCGTCGGCGTAGTTCCAGTTCGTATTGTTTTCTGGCCTCTGGGTCCGCTGCCCGCAAGTCCCATTTATTGATGAAAAGCACGCACGCTCGGCCCTGCTTGAGTATCAGGCCGGCAATTTTCGTGTCCTGCTCGGTCACGCCTTCCACGCCATCCATCAATAACACGGCGACATCGGAACGTCCCATCGCCGTTAATGCTCTCGACACGCTGAAGCCTTCGACGCCGCTGTGTTCGATCCGGCCTCGTCGGCGCATGCCGGCCGTATCTGTCAGAATGTACTGACGGCCGTCATACAAGACGGCCGTATCGATGGGGTCCCGCGTCGTCCCAGGGACATCGCTCACCACCATACGCTCTTCATTGAGCAGCGTATTGATCAACGTCGATTTGCCGACGTTCGGTCTTCCGACCACGGCGACGCGGGTCACAGCCGCCGGTCCGGCCTCCGTATCCTGTTGAGGTAAGAGCGGATACACCGCTTCCAATAGATCGTCCACCCCGATGCCGTGTTCCGCGGAGATCGGGAATAAGGTATCCTTGCCGAGCCGATAAAAGTCTGACAGTAAGCCCTCGGAGCTAGGCGTATCGACTTTATTAACGGCGTAGAAGACCGGCTTTTTCACCGGCCGCAGCAGGGCCGCGATTTCCTCGTCAGGGGGCGTGAGGCCCGCACGCCCATCCATCACGAAAATTAGAATGTCGGCTTCGGCAATAGCAATTTGCGATTGCTGGCGGATGAGCGACAGCATCGTGTCGGTCGAAGTCGGGTCCAATCCTCCCGTATCCACTAGGCGGAACGGCCGGCCGCGATAGCTCGCATCGGCATAATTGCGATCTCGTGTGACGCCGGGCACGTCATCCACGATCGCACTTCGCTTGCCCAGCATGCGGTTAAACAGCGTGGATTTGCCCACATTGGGACGGCCGACAATGGCGACCAGCGGCGGCGTGACGGTAAAGAGATCTTGAGTCATAGTACGCACGTCGAACGTATCATAGGAATTTTGCAGAAGACAAATGGCAATGAAGGAAGAGCGCACTCTACCATAGTCTCAGCTATAATCACTTCATTGAATGTGCAGAGATGAGACGGACTCTTTCTTCAGCGGAGGCATCGTGCAACTGAGCAATGGATTTGACTGGAGTCAAGTGGACGACGTCCTGTTGGACATGGACGGCACGCTCTTGGACCGTCACTTTGATAATTTCTTTTTTGAAGAAGAACTGCCCCGGCGGTATGCCGTAAAGCACGGACTGGAGGTGGTGGAGGCGCGTGAGAAGCTCTTCGCGCTGTATCGGACGGTAGAGGGTGAACTCGACTGGACCAATCTCCATTATTGGACGAAGACCCTCGGCATCGACGTCATCGCGATGACCAAGGAATTCGACTATATGATCGGCTTCCTGCCCCATGCCGAGGAGTTTCTGCGCCACCTCAACACCGAGGGCAAGCGCGTATCGCTCATAACGAATGCGCATACGACTGGTGTCGCCATCAAAGTAGAAAAGACGGGCTTAGATCATTACGTACATCGAATCGTAGACGCGTTCGAGGTGGGATACTTGAAGATGCGAGCCGAATATTGGCCCGTCTGCCAGCGGCTCCTCCGCTTCGAACCAACACGCACGCTCTATCTCGATGACGACGAATCCTGCCTGCACGCGGCGCAAGCATATGGCATCGGTCACATCTTCCACAGTGCCAAATCGAGTTCGCAACTGCCGCCGCATCGGTCTGAGCGGTATAGGTCGGTGGAGAGCCTTGCGGCATTCATCCAGCATCC
>DATEPO010000133.1:0-10110 GCA_035273145.1 Nitrospiraceae bacterium | reverse complement strand
GGAAGAAGGCCCGTCCGTCGCCAAGTGGCTCTTGGAGCTTGGCGTATTGTTCGACCGGGATGCCGATGGGAATCTCCATGTCAAGAAGGGCGGCGGAAGTTCCAAGCCACGCCTGTTGACCTGTTCTGATTACACCGGCTTGGAAATTATGCGAGTGCTGAAGGATGAAGTCCAGAATCAGAAGATTGAGCTGTTGGAGTTCAGTGCGGTCATCGAATTACTCAGCGACGGCAATGGAACCTGCACGGGCGCGGTGCTGCGCGATTTGGATAACAAGCGATTCGTGGTCGTGGCCGCCAAGACCGTGATTCTTGCCACGGGCGGGATCGGCCGTCTGCACATCCAAGGCTTTCCAACCAGTAACCATTATGGCGCGACCGGCGACGGTTTAGCATTGGCCTATCGCTTAGGCGCGAAGCTGTTGCAGATCGATACGTTTCAGTACCATCCTTCCGGTGCCGTCTATCCCGAACAATTGATCGGTGCGTTGGTCACCGAAGGCATTCGATCGGAGGGTGGGCATCTCGTCAATGCGAAAGGCGAGCGGTTTGTCAATGAACTGGATACCCGCGATGTCGTGTCGTCCTCGATTATCCGGGAGTGCGAAGAAGGTCGTGGTATTCGCACCATGTCGGGACGGGTTGGCGTGTGGCTCGATACGCCGCTCTTGGATGTCGAGCATGGCCCCGGTACGGTGACGAAGCATTTCCCGGCCATGGTCAAGCAATATGAACGATTCGGGCTCGACATTACGAAAGATCCGGTGCTCATCTATCCGACCCTCCATTATCAAAATGGAGGCGTGCAGATTGATGTGCATGGCGAAGCCAACGTGCGGAATTTATTTGTCGCGGGCGAGGCGTCGGGCGGTCTGCATGGGCGCAACCGCTTGATGGGGAACTCACTCCTCGATTTGATGGTCTTCGGCAAACAAACCGGCACAACGGCTGCTGCGCGCGCCGGTTCCATCCCTCAGGGCAAGTTGACGCTCGAACACCTGACGCGTTTTCGTGCCGAAGCCAAAAAACACGGCGTCACCAGCGAGGTGATTTCGCCGATGGTGTTACCAGCCTACGCCAAAAAAGAATAACCGGATGCTGAAAACGGCGCCCAGCTTCGTTCTCGGTCGCCTGTCTCCTTGCGACGTACCACAAGGGTACGCCTCAGTCGGCAGGCTTCCTGCGGCCTCGCTGGATCACCGTTTTGAGCATCCTGGTACATCCATGTTCGCCCGATTCTACAGATAAAGGACGCGTCATGAACATTCATGAATTTCAGGCCAAGTCGTTATTTGGGCAATTTGGCATTCCGGTGCCGAAGGGAAAAGAGATCAAGACGCCGTTGGCCGCTGAGAAATGGGCCGCGACGTTGAATTCTCCGGTCTACGTCGTCAAGGCGCAGATTCATGCCGGTGGCCGTGGGAAGGCCGGCGGCGTCAAGATCACAAAAGAGCGAACCGAAGTGCCGACCCTGGCGAAAGAGATTCTTGGAAAGACCTTGGTGACGCATCAAACCGGCCCGAAGGGACGCAAAGTGCGCCGTCTATTGATCGAAGAAGGTGCTGGCATTGCGAAGGAGTTGTATCTAAGCTTGCTCATCGATCGCGATTCAGGTTGGCCCGTCTTCATTGCAAGCACGGAAGGCGGGATGGAAATTGAAGAAGTCGCGGCTCATACGCCGAAGAAGATCGTGAAGGAAACCATTGATCCGGCCGTTGGCTTTCAGGGCTACAACGGCCGGAATTTGGCGTTCGGCATTGGGCTCCAAAATTTAGAGCCGACAGTCATCAATCCATTTGTCGCGTTGCTGGGCAATCTCTATCGGCTCTTTATGGAGAAGAATGCCGCGCTGGTCGAAATCAATCCGTTGGTGATCACCACTGATAAACGATTGATCGCGCTCGATGGCAAGGTCTCGTTCGATGACAATGCGCTCTTCAAGCATGAAGATGTTCGGGCCATGCGGGATCTGAATGAAGAAGAGCCGCTGGAGATCGAGGCGACCAACAATAATTTGAATTACGTCAAGTTGGACGGCAATATCGGTTGCATGGTGAACGGCGCCGGGCTCGCCATGGCCACGATGGACGTCATCAAACTGGCCGGCAGCGAGCCGGCGAACTTTTTGGATGTCGGCGGCGGGGCGACTAAGGAAACGGTGGCGGCCGGCTTCAGAATTCTCCTCAAAGACAAGAACGTCAAAGGAATCTTCATCAATATCTTCGGCGGCATCGTCCGCTGCGAGCGCATTGCACATGGCGTAATCGAGGCGGCCAAGGAAGTGAATATTAAGATCCCAGTCGTCGTGCGCCTGCAGGGGACGAATGCGGAAGAAGGTCGCAAGTTGTTGCTCGAATCGGGACTCAAAGTCGATGTCGCGACGGATCTGTGGGAAGCGGCGCAGAAAATTGTGGCGGTGACGGCAAAGAAACGGGCGAAGACGGCCTCGGCCGACGAAGGGAAGCCGGCTCCGGTTTCGCCGTGATGCGTTGAAGTCGGGCGGCACGAGGTGATATCGCTGTTGGCCACATGCTTCTATGAAGCTGGGTAGGGAAAACCAAGCGATGGGTTTATACAGTTGACGAAAAAACTCCGATGCAGATGGGCAATTGTCTTTATAGCATTGGGTAAAAGCAGCGCTCACGGATTTTGAATTGAGGGCGCAGATTTTCAAGAGGCTTAGGGCACTACACGAAGATCCACGATGGCGATGTTGAGAGAGCGGAACGAATGGGCCTGGCACACCGTTTCCGAGATTTTGAAAAGTTCGCTTATTTTATCGATAAGTAATGTGGATCTCGTTCATCGATCCATTAGAATCAAAGGTGTACTGTGAGCATTCTAGTCAATAAATCGACGCGCGTAGTCGTGCAGGGCATTACCGGGAAAGAGGGGTCGTTCCATGCGACGCAGTGTAAGGCGTATGGGACGCAGATGGTCGCCGGGGTGACGCCTGGGAAGGCGGGGCAAGAGGTTGAGGGCATTCCGGTATTCAATACGGTGCGGGATGCGGTGAAGAAGACGTCGTGCGATACGTCGTTAATCTTCGTGCCGCCGCCGTTTGCCGCCGATGCGATTCTTGAAGCGGCTGATGCCGGTATTCGACTGGTCGTGTGCATCACCGAGGGGATTCCGGTCAACGATATGGTGAAGGTGAAGCGGGCCTTGCGCGGACGCGAAGTGCGGCTGATTGGGCCCAACTGCCCGGGCATCATTACAGCCGATGAGTGTAAAATCGGCATCATGCCGGGCTTCATTCATAAGAAGGGGCGAGTCGGCGTGATTTCACGCAGCGGCACCTTGACGTATGAGGCGGTCAACCAGCTCACGAATTTGGGTCTTGGTGAGACGACGTGCATTGGGATTGGCGGCGATCCCATTATCGGAACAGGCTACATCGATCTCTTGGCCCTCTTTGAAAAAGATCACGAAACGGAAGCCGTGGTCATGATTGGAGAGATTGGCGGCGATGCGGAAGATAAGGCTGCAGCCTTCATCAAGCAGAACATCAAGAAGCCGGTGATCAGTTTTATCGCCGGGATTACGGCACCTCCGGGTCGTCGCATGGGTCATGCTGGTGCGATTATTACGGGTGGAAAAGGGACGGCGACAGAAAAAATGCAGGTCCTCGAAGCGGCCGGTGTGCGCGTCGTCAGAAACCCGGCTGAGATCGGCGAGACAGTCAAAGCCGTGTTGGGTCGCTAAATCACTCTTACCGGACCGACTTATCCAATACTTGGCGGACCTTCCGGGATAAGGCTTCAGGCGTGAACGGCTTTCGAAGAAGATCCGCGCCGGTCGGTAGCCCTTCGCGCTGCAACACCGAATCATCAGAATAGCCCGATATATAAAGTACCTTGATCCCAGGCCGTTGTAACGCAAGGCGTTGGGCCAGCTCACAGCCTCCTAAGCGAGGCATCACCAGGTCGGCCACCAATAGGTGAATCGCCTTGAGCGTTTTATCGATTATGCGAAGCGCCTCATCGCCATCCGACGCCTCAAACACGTCATACCCCTGCTGTCGAAGTAAGTTGTAGATAAGTCCTCTCACTGCCGGTTCGTCTTCTACAACTAAGATACTTTCTTGTCCGGTCGGCAACGGAGGCACGGCCACAGGGGGACGTGAGACCGCGACAGCTGAACTCTGGCGAGGCAGATAGATGGTAAACGTTGAACCAAATCCCGGCTGACTCGCCACGTCGATATATCCGCCGCTCTGCTTGACAATTCCATAGACCATCGAAAGGCCGAGGCCGGTTCCCTTGCCGACTTCCTTCGTCGTAAAGAACGGCTCGAAGACTCGCCGCTTCGTTTCGCCATCCATCCCGATTCCGGTATCCCGCACCGCGAGCCGGACATACGTCCCGACGTGGGACCCCTGATGTTGATCGGTATAGATATGGTCGAGTTCGGCGTCGGAGGTTTCGATGGTCAGCGTGCCGCCGTCAGCCATGGCATCACGCGCGTTGAGGGCCAGATTCACGATGACCTGCTCGATCTGCATCGGATCGGCTTTCACCAGACCGATCGGGCTCAACCTGGTCTTGATATGGATGGTCTCCCCGATTAAGCGGCTCAGCATCGGTGAAATATTCGATACGACCGTATTAAGGTCGATCGGTCTGGGCTGGTGGATTTGTCGTCGGCTGAAGGCCAACATCTTTTGGGTCAGCGCCGCCGCCCGATTGCCGGCCTGCTTAATCTGTTCAACATGAAGGCGTTTCTTTTCGTCGGACTTCAGCCCATTAAGCAGCAACTCGCTGTAGCCGTTAATCACAAAAATGAGGTTATTAAAATCATGCGCAATACCGCCCGCCAATTGTCCCATGGCTTCCATTTTTTGCGATTGCAAAAGCTGCTCTTGGCTCTCGCGTAAGGCGGCTTCGGTCTCTTCCCGCTGTCGGACTTCTGTCTTCAGCTCTCTGTTGAGCTGCTCGGCTTGTATGTTGGCGGACGTCAAATAGTGGACGAGACCGGTATTTTCAGTGTGGAGTGCCAATGAAGACGTGATCGTGCGGGACATGCGACGAGCCGTGAACAATAA
The DNA here is from genome assembly GCA_035273145.1 of Nitrospiraceae bacterium. GTDB lineage: Bacteria > Nitrospirota > Nitrospiria > Nitrospirales > Nitrospiraceae > JAICXS01. The sequence goes on along the minus strand of DATEPO010000133.1, from coordinate 5,067 downwards.
TGCCAACATGAAGAGGAGCAGCACACTTCCCATGGTGAAATGGATCTCATCCTGCTGTCTGAGTAACTGGACGATCATTGGAAGCAAGGCCGGCAGAAAGAAGAGAAGGAACACGTCCATGCGAGGCGTCAGGACGGCGACGGCCCCGGCCGCCATTCCGCCAAGCATAAACACCAGGAACATCTGATGTGAAATCGAATCCGGTGGATACAGAGCAATGCCGGCTGCACCCCAGCCCACGCCTGCGAGCGCCGCCCCAATTCCATACGTTCGATTCCATTGCACCGAGCTCATGTCGGAAGCTGAAACGGACCAATACCGATAGACCAAGCCTGCCCGAGCGGCGGTGACCACAGCCATAAACACGAGCCACCATCCAAGGACCTGTATCGCAATGACGTCACGCTGAATATAAGCCAGGACCGGAGCATTAATAGCCGTCGCAAGCAGTCCTTCGAGCGCGCCGCTATAGAGAAGTCGAACTTGCTGGGGGAAAATATCGGGTGCGGTTGTGTGTGTCGGCGTTCCGTGATCCAAATCAGTGACGTTCCGGTGAGGTCGTCTAAGGAAAATACCACATACTCCGAAGATGAGAAAGATGGATCAACGAAGACGGCAGGGAGAGGCGTCTGCATTCGAGATCGCGTCGGTCACATTATTACAGAAAACTCCTTCCTATTTTGGCCCCGTCATGATACGGTAAACGACCTTCGAGTTTTTGGACATCTAAATCATCGTTTGCCTCTCTCCTGTACGTCCCGGATCGTTTAAGCGTGATCAACTAAAGGGAGTTTCCATGCGCGTGTTTTTAGTCCACGTCCGCGATCCTCAGTTTTATGCACTCCCTACGGGGACGCCCGATATCCAGGGGAAAAAACGCATCATGGGCTTTCCGCCGATCGGCATTATGTCGCTCTCAGCGGTCCTTAAACAGGCCGGTCATGAGTGTGTGATGTTCGATCAGGCCAATCCCGATACGCCGAACGAGACCATTATTGACGAGATTCGACGACAACAGCCGGCGCTCGTCGGCCTCAGCTTTTTAAGCACCACCAGCTACCCCTATGCCAAGATCCTGGCGCGGCAAATTCGTGCGGTCAATTCCGAGGTCAAGCTCGCCTTTGGCGGTGTGTTTGCCACGCTGAATGCCCAGTTGGTCAAATTGCAATGTCCGGAAATCGATTTTGTCTGTCGTGGCGATGGCGAGCAGTTGTTGCTCGATCTGCTCGAACGACTGGATGACCCGGCCACGGTCGCCGGCGTCACATGGGCCAAAGACGGCCGGCTTATTCATAACCCGAATCAGGCGATCGAGCGCCACCTCGATCAATGGCCATTTCCGGATCGCGAAAGCCTTCCGCTCGAGTTCATCGAATCCATGCCGCTCGACGTGCCGGCGGTCTTGTCGATGGAACGGTTCACGACGATGCAGACGTCGCGCGGCTGCCCGTGGCCGTGTATCTTTTGCGATATTCCGATGTTCAATGAAGGAAAGTGGCGCTCACGAAGTGCGCAGCACGTGGTGGATGAGTTCAAGCATCTTCAGGCGCAAGGTTATGGCTGCGTCTATTTTGTGGACGACCATTTTCTCTTGCAACCGAAGCGCATTCAGGCAATCTGCACCGGCATACAAGAGGCGGGCATCACGATCCAATGGGGCTGCGAAGGCCGAGTCGATTCCGTCGCTCAGCATCTCTTTCCCACGATGGCGAAGGCCCATTGTCGGACGATCATGTTCGGCGTGGAGAGCGGCAGCCAAAAGGTGCTCGATCGGTTACAGAAAGAGCAGACGCTCGCGGAGATCGACACCGCCGTCACCAACGCCAAGCAGGCGGGCATTGAAATTGTGCACGGCTTTTTCGTGGTCGGCAGTCCCGAGGAAACCGTCGAGGACATGCGCGCCACATTTGACTTCGCGTCGAAGCTTCCCCTCGATACATTTGCGTTCAACCGGCTCTGCGTCTATCGCGGCACGCCGTTGTGGCAGGAGTACGTTAAACGCGGCCTCGTCGACGATGCCGTCGACTGGTACAAATACTTTAAATGTTCGGAGATCGATCCGACCTGCCTTCCCGGTGAGGTCATCCATGCTGAGCGTCGCCTCGGATTGCGGCGGCTCATTCTGTACAAATTCGCTCATTTTCCGGTTCAGGCTTTCAGATTGTTGCGGCGGTTTCTCAGATACATGCCGCTCCGCGACGTGGTCTATCTCATCGCCAAGCCGTTTCTCGGCACTGGAAAAGGGCCGACGAAAGCGGAAATCTTATCACGTGCGGTCGAGCATGGAGCCATCAAAGATGCGGCGGCCATGCTCACGCAACTCACGGACACGGAGCTTCAGGACGTCATGCGGGAGTCCAGGTCGGAGCGTCAGCGTATTCAGCGTGAGGCGGAAGAGCGGCGCGAGTTGCCCATGATCCACGTATAAAAATTCCGGCAGGCATTGGTCGATGTTTCTGGACTTTCCTCATCGTTCTAATTATTATTCGGTATTCTTACCGTCGCGAGAGCCTTGGAGTTTCTATCCGTATAGGCGCAAAGCGATTGCTTTTCATACTGATTTATTCTGTTGAAACTGTCGTGCATCCGCGAAGGCGCAACGTTCTCGGTGCGGTGTCACGGCCGCGAGAGGCCGATACCAATTGCCAATAGGGAGGAATCATGTATATGCAGCCACATCGTCGCCCCAGGAAAATGTCTCCAACTTCACTCATGCCATCGGTTGCCATGATTCTGGCCATCGTGCTGTTGGCCTCGCCCATGTCCGTCGCCTGGGCTCAAGACAATACCGGGCACGATCAAATCCATAGCGCAACCCCGACTCAGTTTGGAATCGGCGCCGCGAGCGTGCTCCTTTCCATTCCGTATGGAGCCGCCAAGGTGACATATGCGGCACTCGGCGGTCTTATCGGCGGATTCGCCTATCTGTTCAGTGCGGGGGATACAGACGCCGCCAAGGCGGTATGGACGCCCAGTCTGCAGGGCACCTATGTGCTCACACCGGACCATTTGAAGGGTGACAAGCCGATTCAATTTATGGGCAAGGCTCATGGCGAGGACCAGGGACAGCAAACCCGTTCCACCCAGCCGATCCATATTGTCGTGACCGATACCCGATAGCGATTTGCCGGCTAGACGGCAATTCCAAAAAGGTCTTTCACCATCCGGCCTATGGCATACGTGATGCCGACGGCGGCGGCGATAATGATGACATTGGTCACAATGCGGCGCCGAATGTCCATGCCGGAAAGGAAGGCCAGCAACATGGATACCAGGATAATGACGCTGCCGGCGATAATGAGCGAAAACAGTGCGTCGGTTGCGCCGAAGAAAACGGGCAACAGCGGGACCATCGCCCCGCCAAAGTAACTGACTCCAACGACGACTGCGGATGTGACGGGATAGTCTTGGGGCTCTTTCCGGAGCGCCGTATCATCGAAGACGCCAACCCCTTCCGGATTGGAAGCATTTCCTAAAAAGCGCTGCTTGTCCTCTTCGGTCGCCGTGATTTCTCGCTCGGAACTGATGGCCACATAAATACCGGCTGCCATCGAAAGCGCTCCGGCGACCGCCGTGGTCGAGCCTGCAATGAGCACGAGCGTGGCGCTGCCGAATGCGCCGAAGAATCCGCTGACGGCGCCGAGAATTTCTACCAATCCATCGTTGAGACCCAGAAAAATATTTCGGATGCGTTCAGGGTTGATCTTGCGTTCGGTCATTTGGCTGACGATGGCGTCCTCATGCTTGAACTCATCGATAAGAATCCCTTGCACGGCCGATCCCAACGGCTGGTCCTTGTACATCTTCCAGATCGAGAGGTATTTTCGTACCCCATAGATCTCGATGGCCTCAAGAATGAGATGAATCGCCGGAGCGCCGAACAGTCGGCAGGTCCACACGATCAGGCGCAGCTTGAGACGGCGAGCCGGGTCAAGCTGCTCGAGCGGACTGTGGAAGAAATGTTTCCAGAAGCTGACGTGGGCCTCTTCGACGCGAATCAATTCGGCGACCAGGTCTTTGAGTTGGCCGTCGGCAATGGCATGAAGCTCGCGATACAGGGCGAGGTCGAACATTTCGTCCAGGATCAACATCCCGGCGAGGGCAGAGTCGTGGAGCTGAGAAGCCTTCGGCATAGGAGCGTTCAAGCATGCAACAGTGCGGACGAGACGTCAATTATGAGTATGCCCGGGGGAGCACAGAGGATGAGTTCATTCCGCCGTGAGAGCAAGCAGACGATCGGCCCACACCCACGGCGACCCTTCATCCTCGTGCTTGCAGTAGACGTAGCAATCCTTCCTTCGACGACGCATCTCATTGAAGCGCGCCGCCCATTCCCTCAATGCCCCGTCGTTGTAGTCGCTCCGCCGCAAGCGCACATACCAGAAGTCGGCCGTATCACGAATGTGCGCAGGAGAGTCGTCCGTATCCGCCGCCACCCAACTGACGCCATAGTGCGTCAATAACGCTTCGACATCGGGGGCATGCCACGATTGGTCCCGAAACTCCATGGCCCACCGAACTGTTCGCGGCACGTGTGCTAAGAATGCGTTCAGCCGATCGTCATCGCGCCGAAAATTCGGCGGAAGTTGGAGCAGGATCGGGCCAAGCCGCTTCTGTTCAACGATTGGAGCCAGCCGGTCCAGCATGACTTGTACAAAGGTCAACGCGTCAGGCCGTAGACGATGCATGTGCGTAATTTGCCGATGCGCCTTTGGCGTCAAGATGAAGGACGATGGCGTCTGGTCAAGCCATCCGCGCACCATTTGTTCCGTTGGAAGCCGGTACCAAATGCCGTCCAGTTCCACCGTATGATAGCGGCCGGCATAGTATCGAAGAAACTCAGTCGATTTCAGTTTTTCAGGATATAATCGTCCAGGTCCTTGCCAAGGTTTGTACGAATAGCCCGAAAGGCCGATGTGAATAGTGTTCATGTTTAAGCCCGAGGCGCCCGCCATTGCTTTGGATATCCTATAGCTTATGCTAGTCTTGCGAAGTTCGCCATATGAACCTAAATGTTATGTAACTGGACCCATTTTTCACTTTCTAGGTTTCAGTAATACTGTCACG
>DATEPO010000132.1:0-27390 GCA_035273145.1 Nitrospiraceae bacterium | reverse complement strand
ACGGCCGTGTTCTTTGCGGTGCTGGTCGTCCTGCTGGTGGGGAATGAGTTCCTGCACGACCGACTCTCCAACCTCACGCTCCTTGTCAGCCTCTATGCGCTCGTCGCGTTTTGCTTTTTCACTTTCTTCTTGCCGGTGCTCACCGGCCTTATGAACTGGATTATGGTGGTGCTCGGGGCCGTGTTGAGCCTGGCATTGGCTTTGCGCGTGCTGGAATTGGTATATGAGGGCGGGACGGGACGATCGCGGAGAGAAGCGGTGAAGGCCGGTCTTCCAGCCGTCGCGGTCGTGGCCGTCTTGGTGTCGTTCTACTTCTTGAACTGGATTCCCCCGGTCCCACTCTCTTTGAAGTTGGGCGGCATCTATCGCCAGGTCGAGAAGGTGGATGGCTCCTACCAGTTGACGTTCGAAAAACCTGCTTGGTATCAAGTGATGAAACGGTCGAATGACCCCTTTCATGGTGAGGGACCGGTGTATTGCTTTACCGCCGTCTTTGCTCCGGTTGACCTGAAAACCACCGTGTATCATCGGTGGCAACATCGTATGGGCAGTCCAGGTAAGCCGGCAGGGAAAGGTGATTTTTCAACGACCGATCGCATTCCGATCCGCATCTCGGGGGGACGAGAAGGCGGCTATCGCGGCTATACAATCAAACAACATGTGCAGCCCGGAGAATGGCGGGTGGATGTCGAAACGGACGATGGCCGGGTTATTGGACGAGTCCGGTTTCGGGTGGAACCGGATACCGAGAGACCGGTAGACCTCCAAACCGTAGCCTATTAAGGGAGAAGGAAAATCCTGAGATGGAGACGCCGTCCGTGAGGCTCGGCTACGACTCGTAGTCGAGCCTCTGTAGAGCTACTTGGCGTTGACCAATACGACCGATTGAGAGCTGCCGCCTTCCGTCAAGATGTTGATAGCGGTGATGCCCGCCTTTAACGACGGCACAGTCGCCTCCAGCGTCGTCTCGTTGATGTACTTGAAGTCGGTGCTGGACGACCCGAATGACACATTGTGAAAACATTCCTTCGTTCCAAAATGGTTGCCTTTGATCGTAACTTTATCGCCCGGTTTCACCGTGTCAGGCGTCACCTTGACGATCTTCGGATGACTCGACGGATTGCAGATCGGCGCCTTCGCCACAATGGCCGGCGGCGCCGTCGCCGAGCCGGCATACGCCGCAGTCCCCGGCAGCATTCCCATGAGTCCAGTCGCGAGGCTCATTCCTAGCGCGAATCGTGTCATCGTCCTACTGGCTTTCATAATGCCCTCCTTTGATAGTCGATCACGCACGACCGACTGATCAAGTATAGAAGAGATTCCGAATTCTGGACTCAGGTGGATGGATCAAGAAACCAGCAGCTTAAGCGATTGTTCGAATTTGGATAGCGGACGCAAATTGGCGGCAGTATAACATCTATCGTCCGGTCCGGTGACGAGCCGATCGAATGACCGTACGGGCGACCAGCAAGCTATTTCGTTAGGTTACTTAGACGCTTGAGAAGGATTCTTCGTCGTGTGCTGAAAAATGCACTGAGGGCAGGTGTAGTGAATGAACTGTCCGCCGGCTACCAGCCGCTTCATCATGGGAATTTTACACCAGGTGCACGAGCGGTCAGGAACCTCAGACAGCGGCCCGGCGGTCGAAATGGATTGATTGATGGGGGTGGTGGGCATGGATAATTGTCGCTGACAGGCGGGAGCTTGTCAATCGATGAAAAAGTGTGTGGTCATGAAAAAGTTTCTGGACACTGAGCAGCCACTGCTCTATAGTGCGGCCCCAATTGTCTGGCTGTAACCCTTAACCGGAGGTGACTTTCCTATGAGCGCACCCCTTAGCGCAGAGAGCATGATCTTTCCAACGCTGGCCCCAACACTGTCCCCGGCTGATACAGGTGAAGACCTCGTCGGGGAAGGGAAAGCGTGGGGCCTGTCTACCTCCGTCGACCTTCAGGACTGTCATCCAGATACCATTCAAGACCGCCGACACATCGAAGCCTATGTCATCGCGCTCTGCGACTTGATCGGCATGAAACGATATGGGGCGTGCCAAATCGTCCATTTCGGGGAAGGGCGGGTTGCCGGCTATTCGATGATTCAGCTCATCGAGACCTCCCTCATCAGTGGGCACTTTGCCAACGACACGAATCGAGCGTATCTCGATATTTTTAGTTGCAAAGGATACGATCCGAAGATTGTCGAAGCGTTTTCCAAGCAATTCTTCGGCGCGCGGACCAGCACCAGTTCCATGACGTTCCGCTACTAGTGCAGTGACTAACCTGACGTTTGCATGAAGCCGACATCCGTCCAAGAATTCTTCCGCTGTCTTCCTCAGAACTTCGATGCGGAGGCAGCGGAAGGCCTTGCCGCTGTGTACCAATTCGATTTGAGCGGTTCTCAGGGAGGGCAGTATCAACTGACGATCGAAGACGGTGCCTGTTCCGTACAGGAAGGCACCCATCCCAATCCGCATGTCATCTTCTCGATGTCCGGCGAAGATTGTTTGGGTGTCTTGAGTGGTCGCTTGGATGGCGCGTCGGTCTTCATGTCCGGACGTATTCGAGTGTCAGGCGATTTGGGGTTGGCCCTGCAGTTGAAGTCGCTCTTTCCCACCGTGCACTGAACATTCGTCTTTTCCTCACCCATGGATCGGTTCTTCCCGTACAGATGGAAGCACTCGTGCCTTCCTGTTTTCCTCAGGCAGAGGCAGGTCCGGGTCTGGTCTTCTCGGAAACCGTTCCTCCAACATCAAGTAGAGAGCCGGAATGAGAAAGAGCGTGAGCATGGTCGACACGCTCAACCCACCGATGACTGCGCGGGCTAGAGGCGCATTGGTCTCACCACCGGTGCCCAGGCCGATAGCCATGGGCAGCAGCCCGAAAATCGTGGCGAGAGACGTCATTAAAATGGGACGCAAGCGCGTGCGTGCCCCTAGGATGACGGCTTCACGAAGCGCCATGCCCCGACGGCGCAGTACATTGGTATAATCCACGAGCAGGACGCCGTTCGAGACCACAATCCCCAACATCATGATGATCCCCATGAATGAAGTAGTGGAGAGGGTCGTATCGGTGAGGAATAAGATCAGGATGACGCCGGGCAAGCCGAGCGGCACGGCGAACATAATGATGAACGGATCGATGAGCGATTTAAATTGAGCCGCCATGACCATATAGACGAGCATGATGGCCAAAATCGTCGCGAACACCAACCCCCCGAAGGTCTCTCGTTGTTGCTGAATCTGGCCGGACATCCGGACACTGAATCCTTGCGGCAGTTGCAGCTCCGCGAATCGCGCCTCAAGGTCCTCGGCGACCGCGCCGAGGTCCCGCCCGACCGGATTTGCGGTGATGTGAATCACCCGCTGGAAATATTTACGATCGATTTTCACCGGCCCCGAGTTGAGCCGAACCGAGGCAATATTTTTCAGCAGCACGGGTTCGTTGTTCCTGGTCGTCAGAAGCAGGTTGTCGAGATCGGACAGATCCTTGCGATATTTCTCATCGAGCCAGGCGCTGATGTAGTACTCATTGCCGTTGTTGGGATCGGTAAAGATAATCGGATCGGTCTGCCCGTTCCCGTTGAGTGAATAGAGCACCGCATTGGCGACATTCGTCTCGCTGATGCCCAGCAGCGCAGCTTTTTCTCGGTCGACCGTGATATCCAACTCCGGATAATTCTCCTCCCGGCTCACTTCGATGTCGGCGAGTCCCCCTGTTTGGTGCATGACGCCTTCGACCTGCCGGATCACGCTTCTCGCCTTTTCCAAGTCGTAGCCGTAGATCTCGACATCGACCGTCTTCTGAGAACCAAAACTGGTGACCCGTTTGACAATGCCGCCCGGGTCGAAAAACATGGCGACCCCTGGAAAGAGCGCCAGTATCTTCGGGCGGATTGCATTCATGATGTGAACTTGATTGCGCTGCCGCCGGTCGGGCGGCACAAGATAGACTTGGATGAGCGACGTGTGCGGGCCGGTATTCGGATTGAACAGAGAGGAGCGGCCCTGTTGCAGCACGCCGGTGCTGGAAACAATCGTATCCAACTCGTGGGGCGCAATCGTTTCACGAAGGACGCGCTCAATTTCAGCCACTTGTTGCTCGGTTTTTTCGATCCGCTGGCCGACCGGCGCCCGGAGGACAATTCGAAACTGGCTCTCGTCGGTCACCGGAATGAATTCGGTGCCGATCATGGGAAGCAGCAGAAGGGAGGCCGCAAAAAACAGGACGATCGATCCGATCAGCCATCTTCGATGGGTCAGCGCCCACGACAACGCATTTTGGTATCGCGTGTCCATGTGCTCGTAGGCCGTTCGGGACCAATCCAGAAATCGGCTCCACCATCGCGGCATGGATCGTTGCGCGTCTTCCTCCGGCTTTAAAAACTTAAAACACAAGGCGGGCGTCACGGTGCGTGACACGAAGAATGAGGTAAAGAGCGCGATGGCAATGGTAAGCGTCAGTGGAATAAACAGCAGTTTGGCGATCCCGACGACAAACAGAATCGGCAGAAAGACTACGACGGTCGTGACCGTCGAAGCCAAGATCGGCATGGCGACCTCACGCGCGGCATCCACAATCGCGTCCCATCTCGACTGACCCGTATTGAAATGGCGCTGGATGTTCTCCAATTCCACGATCGAGTCATCGACCAGTCGCCCTACTCCGAGGGCTAGTCCGCCGAGGGTAAAGACGTTGAGCGTTTGGCCGGTGAAATACAACACAATAAACGTCACGAGAATCGAGAGCGGGATCGCGACGGAAATAATGAGCGTGCTGGTGAGATTTCGCAAAAAAATGAGGATGATCGCGGCAGCCAGCAACGAGCCATGCAGCGCCTGCTCCATCAGATTCTTAATCGACTGACGGATATAGGTCGACTGATCGAAGGACACGCCGAGCTTCACGCCCGGGGGAATGCCCGTCATGTTCGGCAAGGCGGCCCGCAGCGCATCGACGACCTGAACCGTGTTGGCCGCCGGTTGCTTGTTGACACGCAGATAAACGGATCGCTTACCGTCGGTGCGTACAATATTCGTTTGGATGTCGAATGAATCGGCGACGGTGCCGATGTCTTTCACCCGCACGGGATTCCCCTGCGGATTGACCTTCACGATGACATCGTTGATGGGGGCAACCGTCCTGAATTGGTTGTTGGTGAACACATTGTAGTCAAGGTTGCCGGCCTTGAGATCGCCGGACGGCGAAATCAAATTGGCCGCTTTCACGGCGTTGACCACATCCAAAATCGACAGGCCGCGAGCGCTGAGCAGCCCCGGATCGAGATTGATGTTAATCTGGCGAATTTTTCCTCCCTCGACCGTCGCGGCCGCGACATTCGGCAATTGCTCGATTTGAGGCGCAATCGTGTTGAACGCCAGATCGTACAGGGCGCGTTCATCGAGATTGCCGCCGGAGACGGTCACCAAGGAGACCGGAATGTTCGACACATCGAACTTCACGATAAAAGGCTGCAGGACGCCGGGTGGCAGGCTATTTAAAATTTGTGTGACGCGCTGCATGACCTCCATTTGGCCTACGTTGATATCGGCGCCCCAATTGAACCAAACCTGAACGGCGCCAATGCCGAGTTTTGCAAAGGACTCGACATGTTCCACGTTCGAGGCGGAGCTGACGGCTTTCTCGATCGGATAGACGACACTTTGCTCGATATCGAGGGGCGGCGCGCCCTTGTAGACGGCGCCGACAAAGGCCACCGGCACTTGAATGTTGGGAAAGAGATCAACCGGCAGACGTTGGAGCGAGGTCCATCCCAGCACGACCATCGCCAGCGACAGCATCAGGATGCCGATTCGATTCCTCAACGCGAGAAGAGTCAGCCACATGGTCGTGATTCGTGAAACGTCAGTCGTTAAACATCGGGATGAGTCTATGGAGCAATGAAGTAAGTGAGTAATGAAGTAATTGCAAGGAACCTCGGCCGTATGATTACGCTGGTACTTATTTACTCAATTACTTCCTGTTTGCGATTCACGATTAACGGATAACGTCCCCCAGCGGCTGCGCGTCGACCGGTGTCCCGTCGCTCACCAAGTCCTTGCCGGAGACAATCACCTGTTCTGTTCCGGTCAGCCCTTTGGTAATTTCAATGCGTGTTTCGACCCGCTCGCCGACCTCCACCGGGATTTGAAGCGCCTTGCCATCCTGGACCACATACACGTACTGGAGTTCGTCCAGTCTGGTGAGCGCGTCTGCGGGGATCTGAACGGCGTTCTCATGTGTGCCTACCATGACTTCAACCCGGGCAAACATGCCGCCTTTGAGAAGGTGGTCTTGATTCGGAAGGTCTACTTCAACCGTCATCGTCCGGGTTTGCCGATTCAACGCTTGGACGACTCGAGTGACGGTTCCCGCAAACACGCGATCCGGATAGGCCTCCGCGCGGACCTCGGCCTTTTGGCCGATCCTTACCAGCGGGACATCTTTCTCCACGACTTCTATCAGCGTGCGAACCGTGTCGATCTCATGCAGATTCAGGATCCCGCGTGACATCGTCGAAGTGCTTCCGGTCGATCCGCTGACAAAGGCGCCGGCGTCCAGATTGCGCTCCGCAATGTACCCCGCGAATGGCGCGCGTATGTACGAGTAGGTGAGATTCGTTTCCGCCTGCTGCAGGGCAACCTCCATCTGTTTGACCTGCGCGCGCAGCGACTCCAGTTGAGCCACCGCCATATCGTACCCGATCTGGGCATTATCCAAGTCCTGCTGCGAGATGAATTGATTCTTGATCAGCGCCTCCATGCGAGTCAGTTGCAACTTGGCATTGCGAACATTGGCGTCCTGACGAAGGACATCGGCTCTAGCCGCCACGAGATTGGCTTTCGCGCGATTGACGGCGTGCACATAATCGGTGTGATCCACCTCAACCAATAATTGATTGGCCTTGACCAAGTCGCCCTTATCGACATGCAGCTTTGCGATATAGCCATCCACCCTGGAAAAAATATTCACTTGTTGATACGGTTGGATGTCCGCGGTGTAGGCGAGCCTGATGGCCAGGTCCTGCCGAATCGGTGTGGCTGTCCCGACGGTGATCAGCCGAGGCTTGTGGCTATCCGGCTTGGCTCCGCTGCTGGTCAAACGAAAAGTGACGAGCCCGATCACGACCACGACCAAGACGAACAGCACGATGATCCCAGGATGTTGCCGAATAGGGTTCATGCCGAGCTCAAACCTTTCGTGCCCTGCCGTTCCGCTCGAAACAATGGTGCCGGCGCCTGTTGTGAGCGCTCCTTGATCCTGCCATGGCAACGGCAAGCAATCACTTACGGGACTGTAACATACAGAGAGATGGGGCGAAAACCGTTCCGGTATAGTCAAGTGTATCGTCCTGAACCGGAAGCGGAGCGGTATGGGACTGACCGAACAAGGCACAATCTCATCATCGCTGGGGATTCCGTCTTTCGTCGTGTACAGTGAGAAGCAGGAGATTATGTCATTTCAAGAATTCGTCGGATGGTCTGCGTCTGCGGTGTTGGTGTTGACGATCGTCACGCAGGTCCATCGGCAATGGCAGCAGGGATCAAGCAAAGGCGTCTCGAAATGGCTGTTTATCGGCCAAATGGCGGCGTCCGGAGGATTTTTTCTCTATAGTTGGCTCATTCACGACGTGGTCTTTCTCTTCACGAACGCCTTGATGATGATGAGTGCCGCGGTAGGACTGGGGATTGTCCTCTGGCACCGCATGAAACATCCGGATGAGGAACAGACGCGGTAAGAGGGAGTAGATCAGTGTGATGAGGGGAGGTCTGCTGAACGAGGATCGAAGAGAGCGCCGTCGACTTCCCCGGTCGGTTAGCTTCTGATCTTCGCCCAGGCTTGTTGGTATTCTTCGAAAGAGTCGACTTCCATCCATCCCTTGAAGATCGGGACACAATGCACTGAATGGCCGTGATCGATCAGCTCCTGAAGCATGTCGGTAAACGTGGCCTTCGTCAGACTGCCCGCTTCGTGGAAGCCTTTTGCGTGAGCGGTCTTCTGTGCGTCACGATACGTCTGTTTGAATGCATCGATCCCTCGTTCTGAGAACATAGCCAGGCCGATAAACTCTCCGTGAGCCTGTTCGTGCGGCACGTGCTGACCGATCTTGACAATGCGATGCTGCTCGTCCGGAGTCATGTAGCGAAACAGACCGCTTTTGTCAGGGGCGTTCTGCAACGACACAAGATCGGGCTTGATATGCGGAGCGGTGGTGTCGCGTTGCAATTGATCGTACCAGGCGAGATCCACTACCAGGCTGATATCGGTCGGACTCTTCAATAATTTTTCCAATACGGCCGTCTCAAATATGATATCGCCATAGAGGAATAGGCACCGGCCCTTCATTTCATTCTCGGCACAGAAGAGCGACACCAGCTCGCCGGTCTCCTCATACCGATCGTTGTCGTAGTACCGGATGTTCGGAAGTGTAATGGCTTCCTTCTTATAGCCGCGAACCAAGGCGATGTCCTTAATGTTGCATTCGTTAAGTGCAGCGACTTGGCGCTCGAGGATGGTTTTCCCTTTGATATCGAGCAAGCACTTTGGCTTGTCCTCGATGAGCGGAAGCAACTGTTTTTCAAACCCTGCCGCGGCGATGATCGCCGTCATCTTCTCGCCGCCCACCGGGAGAAAGCGCCGCTCGTCTTCTTCCATCTGCGGGACACCGACGATCTCATAGACTTCCTTCAGCTTCACGATCCGATCATTGACCGATCCTGGTCGGGTGTCTTTTTTGATAATGTCCAGCGCATCGCGCATCGCCCGGATGCTGGCGCGCACCATTTGGTTGGCGTAAATGACGATCTTAAAACCGGCGTCCTCCAATTCGGCAGTCGTCACGCCGTCAAAGATGGTCGGCACAACCACCAACGGCACGCGACCGGACCAGGCCTTGGCCACCGTCTTCAGTTCGTCAAAGGTCGGTGATTTGGAATGGATCAGGACCGCATCGGCGCCGGCCTGCGCATACGCTTCTGCCCGCTTGAGAGCTTCTTCCTGTCCCCATCCGGCAATGAGGGCTTCGGTTCGCGCAATGACCACGAAGTCGGGGATCGTTTGGGCGGCTTTGGCCGCTCTAATTTTCCCGCAGTGCTCTTCGATGGGAATCAACTCGCGGCGGACACCGGCGTAAAAGCTGCAGCGCTTGGGATAGACATTATCTTCAATAGAAATCGCCGCGACGCCGGCGCGCTCCTGTTCGTTGACGGTTCGCATCACGTTCAGGGCGTTTCCATATCCGGTATCGACGTCCGCAATAATAGGGATGGTGATGGCCTCGGCCATATTGCGTTCCACGTCCAGTTGCTCGCTGGAGGTAATGAAGCTGGCGTCCGGAATGCACTTCAATGAAGCGGAAATGGCGAAGCCGCTGGCCCAGATGGCGTCGAAACCGGCTAACTGGATCAGCTTCGCGCTCAGTGCATCATGGGCACCGACGGCCGAAATGATACCGGGTCGTTGAAGCAGCGCTCGTAGTTTGGTCGCGTTATGCATGGGGCGTCATCATGCGAAACCGAGCGAGTCATTGTCAATGAAAAGTTAGAGGTGACAGCGCGGCCGCAGCGAGCGAGGGGCGAGGCGTCCTCGGAGGTAGCTAGCCCTCTTGAGCGAAGCGAGAACAAAGCGCGAGGCCTTTTCAACGTCCTGCTAGTAGGCGTTGTCAGCGATGTTATCGTTGAATCGAGGAGAGAGCACTCGGCTATCGAAGAAGATATAGCCACGGTCCCCTTGCGCTTCATATGTCATATTGATCTCGGTATCCGTCCCGCGCCAGTTGAATTGCTGATTCAAGCCACGCACCATTTGTCCCGGCGTGCGATCGAGCTGCCCGTATTGTGATTGAAGATAGGCCAGCAGTTGATTGTGTGTCTCTTTGCCATGGTAACGAATGGTGACACGCGCGAACTTGTCGCCGATGGTCAGATACCGCATGTAATCGACGGGCGTCTTCCCCAGCGGGAGCGGTCCTTCTTTTCGGTCGTACCCCTTAATGTCCCCGGCGGTGTCGACCAATTTCAAATCCTCTCGCTCGGCAAGCGAGGAGCCCCACGGAATCCCGTCGAATCCTTGAGGATCGTCGCCGATCAGATTGCCTGCGAATACCGAGGATGAAACGCACAGTGCCATGGCGCACGCGATGCCGATAATCATGTGACGGCCTAGCGACGCAGTGTCGATCATGCACAAATCTTATCATGAACCAGGATGAGTATCACGGCCGCACCGTCATTGCCGTGCCGCTTCTTGTGAATCCTGCGCTCGCTGGTTATAATCCGTCCGTTTAGGCGCAGCCATAGGTGTAGGATTGAAGTAATACGCATCTAGGAAGTGGTGACTGACGATCGAAGGCGGCAATGATTGACAGCGACGATTTTGTGCAGGCTTTGCAAGACATCGGGTTTAATTTTTTTACCGGTGTTCCAGACTCCATTTTGGGCGGCATCATTGCGACGTTAATGGAGCGCCGGATCTATACGCCGGCCGTTCGCGAGGATGAAGCCGTGGCGATGGCGGCGGGAGCCTATATGGCGGGAAAAATTCCCGCGGTATTGATGCAAAACTCCGGCTTGGGCACTTCGCTGAACGCGTTGATCTCGCTCAACGTCATTTATCAGCAGCCGTGCCTCTTACTCGTCTCATGGCGGGGCTTTCAAGGCAAAGACGCGCCCGAGCATCTCGTCATGGGCGACAGTATGACGCAGATATTGGACGCGGCTCGAATTCCTCATCGAACGCTCTCGGAGCCGAGCCTGATCGACGACCTGAAGTGGACGGCACAAACCTTCATGAAGCAGCGAATCCCCGTCGCCTTGCTGCTGAAGAAGGGCATCGTGAAAGGCCTGCACCCATGAGACCCGAAGAAGGGACGATCCAGAGCCGCTCGCGGGCGATCGCAGCCGTGCTCGAATTGTTGACCGATCAACCCCTGATCGTCTGTAACGGTTTCGCCTCGCGTGAGGTCTTCAAGATTGCCGACCGTCCGACGCATTTTTATATGATCGGGTCGATGGGCGTGGCGGCGGCGATCGGGCTCGGGGTGGCTCTGGCTAAGCCGGACAAGAAAGTCGTGATCTTTGACGGCGATGGCAATGTCCTGATGGGCATGGGCACATTGGCGACGGTGGGTGCGTTGAAGCCGAAGAACTTTATTCATGTGGTCTTTGACAATGAAGTCTACGGCAGCACGGGCAACCAGCCGACCATCTCGCGGCTCGTCCGGCTTGAGCAGATGGCCAAAGCGGCCGGGTATGTGAATGTGGAACGTGTGATCGAACGCGAGGATGTCGTCTACGAGTTCAAAGAGATGTTGAAGAACGACGGCCCGAGTTTCCTGCTGGTGAAAGTAACCGAACAGGCCGAAGATGTCGATCGAGTCATGTTGGAGCCGCCGGAGATGACCCAGCGGTTCATGAAAGCCATTGAATAGGAGCGTTATTCGTTCAACGTTATTCGGCAATCGGAAATCCCGACGATTAACGTTTCACGATTAACGATGAACGGACGACTTATGATTTTATTGAACCCTGGGCCAGTCAATGTAACAGAGCGGGTGCGTAAGGCGCTGTTGCGGCCGGATATCTGTCATCGAGAGTCTGAGTTTTCTGAATTGCTGATCGGGATTCGTGAAAAATTGTTGAAAGCCTTTGTGCCGGGAGCCGAATCCGAATATACCGCGATTGTGCTCACCGGATCCGGGACAGCGGCTGTCGAAGCCGCGTTGCTCTCGTCCGTGCCGCAAGGCAAACGCGCGCTGACGATTACCAATGGCATCTATGGCGAGCGCATGTCGTCGATGTATGGCGTCCATCGGCTGGGCATCCCGGACATCAAAATGGACTGGACGACGAGGCCCGATCCCGAAACGCTGCGCTTGGCGCTGCGGCAGCACCCCGAAGTCCATGTCGTGGGCATGGTGCATCATGAAACGACGACCGGTCTCTTGAACCCTGTGAAAGACATTGCGGAAGTGGTCGATAGCCAAAATCGAGTCTTTATCGTGGATTCGGTGAGTGGGCTTGGCGGAGAAGCTCTGGATATCGCCGGATCGAAGATCTATATGGTCGCCGGGAGCGCCGGCAAATGCATTCAAGGTTTTCCCGGCGTGTCGTTCGTGCTGGTGCGCAAAGGGTTTATGGATCGGATGAAGAGCTATCCCAAACGCTCCTGGTATCTTCATCTCCCGCTCTATTATGAGCAACAGGAAAAGGCGACGATCCCATTTACGCCGGCAGTGCAGGTGTATTACGCCTTCGATGAAGCGCTCAATGAATTGTTGGAAGAAGGCGTCGCCAAGCGGATAGCGCGGTATAAAAAATCCGCAACGCTCATTCGTCAGACCATGAGCAAACTGGGTGTGAAAGCGGTGCTTCCGCCGGAGCATCAATCCAACACGCTGACATCGTATTATCTGCCTGCCGGGCTCTCGTATCAGGTGTTGCACGATCGCCTCAAGGAACGCGGCTACGTCATCTACGCCGGTCAGGGCCAGTTGGAGCTAAAAATTTTCCGCATTGCGAACATGGGCGCGTTATCGCAGCAGGACCTCGAGGGATTCCTTAGCGCGTTTCAAGATATAGTGCAGACCGCGCCGGTTCATTCATGAAAGCCATCATACTTGCCGCCGGGGTCGGCAAACGTCTCTGGCCGGTCACGCAGCATCGCCCGAAATGTTTGATCGAAGTCGGTGGACGCGCATTGTTAGTCCGCTATTTGGAAGCCTTGGCCGGGGCCGGCGTTCAGCAAGCCGTCATCGTCGTCGGGTATAAGCAAGAGATGATCCGCGCGGTGGCGGGCACCGGTCTCGCCGGTGTCGAAGTACGGTATCTGACGAGCGACCAATATCAGCGAGGAAGCATTACATCGTTGTGGCGTGCGCGTGAAGAATTGCGGGGCGATGTGTTGATTATGGATGCCGATGTGCTGTTTCATCGCCGGATCTTGAAGCAATTGATCGCGTCGGCCTCTCCAACGGCCCTCTTGCTGGATGACACCGTCAAACAGCAAACCGAAGAATGTATGGCGATCGTGCGCAGCGGCCGCGTCGTCTCGCTGTCCAAACGAATGCCGGACCGTTATGACTTGGCCGGGGAAGGGGTCGGCTTTCTCAAGGTCCGAGGCGCCGACTGCCCTACACTGATTGCGTCGATTCAAGCCCATATCGAGAAGGGCGAGCTCGATATGGAATATGAGGACGGCCTCCGTGAATTCTTCGAACAGGTCCGCGTGGGGTACGAACCGATCGGCGGCCTGCCGTGGACGGAAATTGATTTTCAAGAAGATCTGCTCCATGCCGAACGGGATATCCTTCCAAAATTAGACTAATGGCGACTCCCGCATTCAATCCGCTGTCCGCATGCACATCATCAGCAGCGGCTGTCCACATGCTCGATACGGCGATTCTGTTGCCCACGTTGAGCATCGCGGATGATCCATCGTGCCAATCCGGGAGCATTGCCCAAATCGGGCCGCTCACACCTGTCGGCGGACTTCCGCTGTTTCTGCGCACTGTACTCACACTCCAGCGGGCGGGAATTGCAAACATCGTTGTTTTAAGCGGCGTCGAAGAAGACTCGCTGAAGCGTCTGTTGTCGGAAGATACTCGCCTTGTTGCCGTTGTGCGGTGGATGCCGATGCGCGAGTTTCCGCTGGAGGATCCACGAACCTGGGACGTGCTGGCGCAAGATATTCAAGGCGCCTGCCTCGTGATCGGCGCCCGAACAGTCTTCTCTCGCGGTCTCATCGAGCAGTTGAGGCAGCACATCGAAGCGAACGGTGGACAACGAGTCGTTGTGACGGCCTATGCGGGAGAAAAGCGCGGCGCAGAATCGGCCGAAATCATGGTGGTCCCTGCCGGTCTCTTGAGCGGAGCGGAGTGGCGAGCCGTGCCGGTTCGGCATCGTACGCCGCTTCATCTCATCAAAGCGCAGGCCGCAGCGGAGGGGCGTCTACAGAGGATTCCGATCAGCATGGAATCCTCCCAGTGGTGTCAGACGCTTTGCCTCTCGTCGGCAGTCGAGGAAGCGGAGGAGCGCCTCCTTCACGGTCCGAAGGGTCCTTACGACGGCATCATCGATACGTACTTCAATCGCAAGGTCGCCAATCGGCTGACTCGTCTGTTTGTGAAGGCCGGATGGTCTCCCAATGCCATCACGAGCCTGTCGATACTCATCGGCCTCCTGGCCGCCGTGCTTTTTGCTCAAGGCGCCTATGTAACCGGGGTAATCGGCGCACTTCTGTTCCAGGTGTCGGCCATCGTCGATTGTTGCGATGGGGATGTGGCTCGGCTGACCTTTCGGGAGTCCCCGTTTGGCGAGCGGTTGGACATAATCGGGGATAATGTCGTCCACATGGCTATTTTTGGCGCATTGGGATGGGCCGGGTATGCAAATGGAGGAGGATCGCTGTTTTTAGCCTTGGGACTCCTCGCCATGATCGGCAATGGTTTCTCCGTATGGGTCGTGATGCGAATGAAGGAGCGCGATGCGCGGCAAGGATGGGCCAGCCCTGTTCAAGCGGAGCGATCGGCCTTTATCGTCAAAAACATGGCGAGCCGAGATTTTTCCATTGTGGTGTTGCTCTTCGCGGTCCTGAATCTCTTGAACGTCTTCTTGTGGCTCGCAGCCATCGGCTCGAATGTCTTCTGGATGATGACGGCGTGGATCACGCGTTCGCCTTCCCTTCGTGCTTAAACTGTTTCTCCTCGTTCTCGGCCTGGTGACCTTCGTCGGGTTGGTCTGGCATATCGGGCTGACTCCCATTATTGAGGCAGCCACGAGCCTTGGCCCCGGCGCTGTGCTCGTCATCCTATTGCCGTCCGTGCTCATGTACCTGTGTGAAGCGTATGGGTGGCGCTTGACCTTGGGGATACAGGCTCACCGACTGTCCTTTTGGCGCCTCTGGGCCATCCGGACGGCAGGCGAAGTCGTGAACATGACGACACCCGCCGCCTATGTCGGTGGCGAGCCGTTGAAAGCCTATCTTCTCAAACGATACGGTGTGCCGATTGTCGACGCGATGGCGTCGGTCGTGACCGCGAAAACGATCATGACGTTGGCTGAGGTTCTGTTTGTCCTCGTGGGCATCGTCCTTTCGGTGTGGACGATGAGCGCGAGCGAAGCTCCGTCCCTGGATGCGACAGGCTCTTCGACGCCGGTCGGGGCTGCCATGTTCACGGTCACGGTATTGTTGTTCGGGATGTTCGTGTTCGTGACAATGCAGCGTCGGGGACTCTTCATCGGGCTCTTAGGTCTGTTGCGTCGATGCCGGATTCGCATTTCGTATCTGGAATCGCGTGAAGAGAAGCTCAGGGCATTGGATGGGGCTATCAACGGCTTTTATGCGCGTGATCGTCGCGCGCTTGTCTTGTCCATCGGGATGTTTTTTATGGGATGGCTGGCCGAATCGCTGGAAGTGTATGTCATGCTCTATTGTATCGGTCCCCCGACAGATGTGCCGACGGCGATTGCCATCGGCGCGTTGGCCGTCGTCATTAAAGGGGGCGCCTTCTTTATTCCGGGGAGTATCGGGGCGCAGGAAGGCGGATATCTCTTGCTCCTGATGGCGTACGGCTATTCCAATCTTGCCGGAATCACGTTCGCCATTCTTCGTCGAGTTCGCGAGCTGGTGTGGATTCTCATCGGGTTGGTATGCCTGGCGGCGCTCGGTGGATTTCGCACTCCCGTCGTGGCAGCGACGGCTGAAGCCGAGATCGATAAACGGTGACGCGATGAACCCGCGAAAGCCACCGGCAAACTTTCTCGACCGCATGTTTGTCTTTCATCCGGATCCATGGATTGAACGAGATTGGGCCCGCCTAAGCCGAGTCCCGTTGGAAGATGTCTGGTTTACAGCGGAAGACGGGACGCGCCTCTTTGGCTGGTACGTTGCGTCACGGCGTCCGTCGTCGATTCTGTTGTGGTGCCATGGCAATGCCGGCAATATGATCCATCGTCTCGAGAATTTGGCCCTGCTGTACGAGAGCGGCCTCTCGGTATTTTTATTCGATTATCGAGGCTACGGGCGCAGCGGAGGCACGCCGTCGGAGAAAGGCCTCTATCAGGATGCGCGTGCCGCCTATCAGTATTTGACCGACGTTCGCCATATCGAGCCGACAGATATTGTGGTGTTTGGCCGGTCTCTGGGGGCGGCCGTCGCGGGAAATCTCGCGACCGAGCGGAAGGTGGCCGGCTTGATTCTAGAGTCGGCATTTCCTTCGATCGCGGCCATGGCGAAGCAGCAATTCGGTGGGCTGCCGACACACTGGCTGCTTGGATCACGCTTTCCGCTCATCGAGCGGCTGAAGTCTATTCATGTGCCGATGTTGATGATCCACGGCGACCAGGACAGCATCGTGCCGTTCTATCTGGGTGAGCAGGTCTTTCTCGCCGCTCCTGAGCCAAAGTCGTTGTACGTCGTCAAAGGCGCCGACCACAATAACCTTCCCGTCGTGGGAGGCCACGCGTATGTGTCTAGGGTCAAAGAATTTATTGAACAGGTCACGGCTTCATAATGTACTTACGAAGTAGACCGGTCTCTGTGGCGTTGCTTTCACAATATGGTATACTCCCGCCGAATTGGCACATGTGTGCCAGGCGATTCCAACCAAACAGGAGGGTAGAGATGTCAAAGAAACTCGTGATCCTGACGATCGCGGCAGCGTTTGTCTGTGTTCAGGCTGCGCCTTCATTTGCAGCGAATCCGGATACCGGACCGGGTTGCGGACTCGGCAAACTCGCGTGGTCGGATTATAAGGGCCAAAAGCAAATTGCGCCCCAAGTCATGATGGCGACGACGAACGGCACGTTTGGAAGCGGAACGTTCGGTATCAGCACCGGCACCTCCGGCTGCACCAACGACGGCACGATTATGGCCAGTGAGAAGATGAACGTGTTTGCCGCGCTGAATTTCGACAATCTCTCCCAGGAAATGGCGCAAGGTCAAGGTGAGCATCTTTCGTCCCTCGCGACATTGATGGGCGTGCCGGCCGAGCACCAGGCGGCATTCCTTGCGATGGCGCAGGAGAAATATACGACATTCATTCATTCCGGTGAGACGACTCCGGTCGCGATGCTGAAGGCGCTCCATGAGGCCGTCGCTGCCCACCCCGTGCTCGCTAAAGTTTCCATGAACCGCTAGTTATGCCAGGGCCCCAGGACAGATCCTGGGGCCCGTATCTTGTCCGCTCATCCACCTTGGTTCGATACGCAATCCTGACGTTGATCTTGTCCTGCTTGTCCGCTACGGTCATGGCCGGGGAACAGGTCGATCAAGCCTACCTCGCGGACCTCATCCGGCGCGCGTCCGAAGCGAACTTGTCTGAAGATCGCTATTGGCATCTGCTGCTGCACTACCGCAAGGATGTCTTCAGCGGATATTCCAGCGAAGCGGACGACCCTGGATTCTTTCTCGCCCCCGACGGGAAGACCGATCCAAAAAAAGAGTTAGAGGCGACGCTGGCCAAGTTCTTCTCACGAGAATTGGTCGGGCGCTCCCGACAGCCCGCTCAGTGCGCTTTTATCGCACGCTATACCTGGCTCAAGAAAACCCTTGCGATCGATGATAGCCGGTTACCCCCGGAGTCCTGCGAGCGATTTCATAACTGGTACGCCGAGCTGAATCCCCAATCGATCACGCTCATTTTCCCATCCGCGTATATGAATAATCCGTCATCGATGTTCGGCCATACGCTCTTGCGGGTCGATCGGAAGGGGCAGACGGAACAGACGCGCATTTTGGCCTATACCATTAACTATGCGGCTGATGTGCCCGCCGATGCAGGCATGGCATTCGCGATCAAGGGTCTTGCCGGTGGATACAAAGGGTTTTTTTCGACGATTCCGTACTATATGAAGGTTCAGGAATATCGCGACATTGAAAATCGTGATATCTGGGAATACCGGTTGAACTTGACGGACGATCAGGTCCGTCGTTTGCTGATGCATGCCTGGGAACTAGGCAACGCGTATTTCGACTATTTCTTTTTGAAAGAAAATTGCTCCTATCATCTCCTGTCCCTGCTGGAAGCGGCGAACCCGGACTGGCATCTCACCGATCAATTTTTGTTTTGGACCGTTCCTGCCGACACGGTCCGGTTGCTGACCCGGCAGCCAGGACTCATCGGTGAGATTGTCTATCGCCCGGCTCGAAGCACGCAGATCAAACAAAAACGTGAGCGACTCTCGGAGCAAGAGCAGGTGCAGATGCGCCGGATCACCAAAGATGTCGCGGCCATCAAATCGGAGGCCTTTGCCCAATTCCAGCCCGAGCGGCAGGCCTTTGTTCTCGATCTGGCGTCTGACTATTTACGATACAAGGCTGTGTCTGATACGGATCATGCAGCCGAGTATAAGGACCGGAACCGGGCTGTGCTGACAGCCCGCAGTGCGATACGAGCCAAACCGGACGAGGGAAAAATTATTCCACCGACCGAGCCACCGGAGCAAGGCCACAGAACATCCCGGGCCGGGGTCGCGGCAGGGTGGCGAAATAACGAGTTATTCGAAGAAGTGAATCTGCGGGCCGGCTATCACGATTTGCTGGATCCGCAGCAAGGATACCAACCGGGCGCTCAAATCGAGCTCCTCTCAGTCGCGGTACGCCATTATGAACGGAGCGAGCAGATTCGAGTGGAGCGGGCGACGCTGGCGAATATTGTATCCCTCTCTCCGATGGACGCGCTGTTTAAGTCTCCGTCCTGGAAAATCAATATCGGTATGGACAGCGTCCGGCACGGAGCATGCCGGTATTGTAGTGCCGGCGTAGCGAGCGGCGGGATCGGCGCGGCCGTTGAAACGCATCTTACTCGGCGGGAAATCTTCTTTGCTTTTGCCGAGGCCGAATCGACGTATAGCCGGGCCTATGAGGAGAATTACCGCATAGGCGCCGGCGCCTCGGCGGGAGTCATGGCGACCGTCACCGAGCGCTGGAAAATCTTGCTCTCTTCGACCTATTTGAAATATCCAGTCGGTGAAAAGTCGGACGTGTGGCGAGTGTCATTTGGGCAACGGTACACCGTGCAACGAAACCTGGCGCTTCGGATGGAATTCAACCATCGCGATTATCATGACAATGAAGCCCTGTTTACCGTACATATGTACTTTTAACTAACCATCTGTCTCGATGAATAACATTGACAGGCGTGGCGGGCAGCTTTATATTCCATACCATTCGCGCTGTTAACCCATCACCAAGGAGAGGGCATAATGAATAGATTGGCCATTGCGATGATCGGAATCGGATTTTTGAGCCTGACTGGTTGCCAGCCGGTGGCTTCACCATTGGTCGGTGTATTTTTCAATGATACGAAATATGGTTACATAGCAACGACCAATACGAATGCCACAAAAGAAGGCAAAGCCTGCGCTCAGACCATTCTGGGATTGGTCGCCACCGGTGATGCGAGCATCTCCGCTGCAAAAGCGAACGGAGGAATCACCCAAGTCTCACACATCGATTATTCGGCCAAGAGCATCCTGGGTATCATCGGGGACTGGTGCACAATCGTCAAAGGCCAGTAAGTCAGCGATTGGCTTCAAAATGGGCCTTGGGGCAATGCCTCAAGGTCCATTTTTTTGGCGAAGATTCTTATAAGCAGCCGTGTAAAAAGGTATGCCGCTTTGTAGCCGCGTTATCTTTCTGTTCAGGCCGGCATCCTTTGGTGCTGTTCTAATCTGCTATGTATTGGTATTGCTCGGCTCGGCTCATGCCCAAGAGGCCGGCAATTTAGAATCGGAGAGACTCGAACCGAAAAAAATGGATGTGCATCTCAGCGCGTACGCTCTCGGAAGCTTCCGCATGCATGCGAGCCCACTGAAAGTGGGCGGTGAGGAAATTTCGCAGACATCGATGGGAAGAGGAATTGGCGGAGGATTCAAGGCAGGTGTCTTCCCCCATTTTATGAAACGGATTGTCGGCCTTGAAGCGGAGACCTTCGGCTTAGGAGCCGGCGTGACGGCGCCACGAACAATAACCGGTGCGGGAATACGCTCTGCCGATGCTGACTTCATTGCAGTGACGACCATGGTTAATATATTGCTTCGTTATCCGGGACAGACGCTTCAGCCCTATGGTGGAGTAGGCGGCGGGCTCTCATCCGGATTCTTACTCGATAGCGATATTCAACTCGACTCCAACAGAGTCACGGGAAACGCCAGCAGCATGGCGTTCGCCTACCAGTTCTTAGGCGGCCTGAGAGGGTACGTCACTCAAAAGGTCTTTCTCTTCGGAGAGTACAAGTATGTTGCCGCGAAGTATGATTGGGACAGTAAAGGACCGTCAGGATCGAGGCCTAGCGTCACGCTGAATCTCCACGCGCAGCTCTTCTCAGCCGGGATCGGTCTCTCCTTCTGAGTCTTCTCGTTTACAACCTCTTAGCGCCTTGTTAGGATGCTCCGCTATGCGATTTGCCATGATGGCATGGTGGGGATGTATCGCGATGCTGTGCGCCGTGGCGTTCAGCTTCGTCACCGGCCTTGTCCATCCGGATGAAAAAGTGAATGCGCTGTGGCTCGTGGTCGCCGCGGCCTGTTTCTATGCGCTGGCCCTTCGCTTTTACGGTCGATTTTTGGCGCGGCGTGTCCTGAAGCTTGATGACACGCGTATTACCCCTGCACATCGACTGCATGACGGGACGAATTTTTATCCCGCTAATAAGTATGTCTTGTTCGGTCATCACTTCGCCGCCATTGCCGGAGCCGGTCCACTATTGGGACCGGTGCTGGCAGCGCAGTTCGGGTTTGTGCCGGGATTCCTCTGGCTCGTAGTCGGCGCAGTCGTGGCAGGAGCGGTGCAAGACTTTATTATTTTGGTCGCGTCCACGCGGCGGAATGGCCGTTCTCTTCCTGAAATTGCCCGCGATGAGTTGGGCCCGATCACAGGAATGGCGACCGCAGTAGCCGTGCTCTTTATTGCGGTCGTCGCATTAGCCGGCCTGGGTCTTGCCGTCGTGAATGCGCTCTATCGGAACGCATGGGGGACATTTACGATCGCGATGACGATTCCGATCGGCTTCCTGATGGGATTTTACCTTCAGAGGTTTCGTCCAGGGCGTATCGGTGAAGTGTCGGTATTCGGGGTAGCTCTTCTCGTCGCTTCCGTGATTCTCGGACGGATCGTGGCGCAATCGGACCTCGCCGATTGGTTTGAATATGAACGGTCAACGCTGGTTTGGCTCTTGGGCGGCTATGGATTTCTCGCCTCCGTCTTGCCCGCGTGGATGCTGCTGGTGCCGCGAGGCTATCTCTCCACCTTCATGAAACTGGGCGTCGTGCTCTTGCTTGGCCTGGGTGTGGTGCTGATGGCGCCGACCGTCGAGATGCCGCGAGTCACTTCATTCATCCATGGCGGCGGTCCGATCATTCCAGGCACCCTGTTCCCGTTTCTGTTCATCACGATCGCGTGCGGCGCCATCTCGGGGTTTCATTCCCTTGTCTCATCGGGCACGACCCCAAAAATGATTGAATACGAGACGCAAGCGATAGTGGGTTATAGCGCGATGTTGCTCGAAAGCTTTGTCGGAGTGATGGCCCTTATTGCCGCATCGGTGCTGACGCCCGGAGACTACTTGCATATCAATACGATGCTATCTCCCGAGGCCTTGACTGCCATGGGGTTTCCGACGGCGAAGGTGGAAGCACTGTCACAATTGGTGGAAGTGGACGTAGCAGGGCGGCCAGGGGGCGCTGTGTCATTGGCCGTGGGCATGGCCTCGATCTTTTCCGCGTTGCCCGGCATGGGTAGCTTGATGGCCTACTGGTATCAGTTTGCCCTCGTCTTCGAAGCCCTGTTTATCCTCACGACCATTGACACCGGCACACGTGTGGCGCGATATCTGATTCAGGAAATGGGCGGTCGGTATTATGCTCCGTTGCGGGACATGACTTGGCGGCCAGGGGTTGTTGTCAGCAGTGGGATAGTCGTCGGAGCGTGGGGCTATTTGATTGCAACCGGAAGCATCTCGACGATTTGGCCAATGTTTGGGGCAGCCAATCAACTTTTGGGGACACTCGCCCTGTGCATCGCCACCACTGTGCTGATCAAGATGCGTAAGCTTCACTATGTATGGGTGACCGTCATTCCGATGACCTTTGTAGGCATCATTACGCTGACCGGCGCATATGAAATGCTGGTCTTGTTTGTGAGCCAGGCAACGGCCACGGTTGGTGGGGGACAAGCCGCGGCCTTGTACATCGATGCTGCCTTGGTCGGAGTGGTCGCCCTCTTGGCGTTGATTGTCTTAGGAGATAGTGTCCGGCAATGGTATGGATATGTCGTGCTGAAGCATCCCTTCACCAGCAGCGAGGTGATCGTCTCCAGTGCCGGGTCCGCGGTGAGCGGCCACCTCACCGCCAGCGATGGATTTCATCTGCCCCCCGGAGGCTGTTGCTGAAGGTCAGGGTTCGTTCAACGGATCGTTTTGCCGAGAGGTTATTTATGGCTGATCAATTCTCATTCGATGTGGTATCGCAAGTCGATTTCCAAGAAGTGAAAAATGCCGTTGAGCAGACGACCAAGGAAGTTCGCCAGCGCTTCGACTTCAAAGGATCGAAGACGGAGCTGACGCTCAATGAAAAAGAAAAGCAGTTAACCGTCGTATCGGACGATGAGTACAAATTGAACGCGGTGCTGGACATTCTCAAAGCAAAATGCGTGAAGCGCGGTGTCTCTCTGAAAGCGCTCGATTGCGGAACGCTTGAAGAAGCGCTTGGGGGCACTGTTCGTCAGGTCATCGCAATTCAAAGCGGCATCCCGGACGACAAAGCCAAGGCGATCAGCAAGGCACTGCGGGACGCGAAACTGAAAGTACAAGCGCAAATCCAGGGAGAACAGGTTCGCGTGTTGAGCAAGAGCAAGGATGATCTCCAAACTGCCATCGCCTTTCTGAAGCAAAAAGACTTTGGGATTGATCTGCAGTTCATCAACTACCGCTAAGTTAGGATGCTGAAAATGGCTACATCAGACCCGCCCTGCCCCAGGCGCGCCAAGACGCGTTCCTTCCCGAGCTTCGTTCTCGGGTCGACAATATGCTCAACGTACGCAGGAGATAGAGCCGGTCTTGGCCGGCTCAGGGTTGGGCGGGTGCTATATCGGTACGCTTCCGGTTTTTTCTCGCCTGCGGCCTTGCTTGGGAAAGGACGCATCTTGGCGCGGCTGGGGAAGGTGGGTGTGATTGACGGCCATTTTGAGCATCCTAAAACCCTCTTTATCCCTGTACCTTCCTAATCTCGCCTGCCCATGCCCATTCACAGGAACCTATGCTGTTTATTCTTGGCGTTCTTCTCCATGGTCGTTTTTGGCTGCGGCCGGAGCGATGCCATTGTCGTCATCGCGCTTCACCCCAAAAATCCCGACATCCTCTACGTCGCCACGAACGACTATATTTATAAATCGCGCGACGGAGGCCAGACTTGGGAGAACCTGTCGCATCACATGAGCCATTCGCGTGTCATTTCCATGGCGATCGATCCGGTCTATCCGGCGACGGTGTATGCCGGCACCAAGGGAGATGCGGTCTATAAAAGTTATGACGGCGGACAGCGATGGGTGTCGCTGCGCGCAGGGCTTGACGATGTCACCATCAGCTCGGTCGTCAATCAATTCGTCTTCGATCCCACCGACAACACTCGATTATTTGTGGCGACGACCATGGGTGTTTTCGAATCAAAAAATGGCGGTGAGCAATGGCAAAAGCGTATGGATGGAATGAAAGAAGTCTTAATGGTCGTGACATTGGCGATGGATCCGGTGCGCCCCGACATTTTGTATGCGGGGACCAGCGGAGGCGTGTATAAGAGCACCAACCAGGGCGGTCGATGGGACAAGATCAACAATGGTCTTGTATCGCCAAAGGAACTGGCTTCCTCGAGAGCGTTGGGCGTCACGGTCATGGCCGTGGACCCGTTTTCTCCAGAGACCGTGTATGCCGCGACGCTCAGCGGCCTCTATAAGTCTACGAATGGCGGGCAGTCATGGGATCGGATTGCGCAATCCCTACCCGATCAGATGATCAGTGCGATGGTGCTCGATAAGGTGACCGCAGGCACGCTGTATGTGGCCGGCCGCGAAGGCGTGTATAAGAGTACGGATGGTGGAGCGACTTGGATGGCGCTTAATAGAGGACTCGCGACACTCAATATACGCTCATTAGCGCAGAGTCCAACAGATCCACAGATGCTGTACGTCGGTACCAATGGCAGCGGGCTGTATCGCAGCCGAGACGGAGGCGAGACGTGGGAAGCGATGGCGCCGATTGGGTCAGGAACGTGATGAACATGAGCAACGTCAGCGATTATTCAGACTAGAGTCTCCAATCCAAGGCCCCACGCGCGCGGGGTTTGTTGATGGACCGGTCGGACCCTGTGTCGTTCCGATTTCGAACCCCGTTGACGTCGGCAAGTCGCTTGCCGGCGTATTTCCCCCACCCAATGACGGACCGGATCGGGTGGGCAGATTCGTATCTTGAATGTTCTGTCCTCGGCGTGGATGCAGGTCTTCGGTCACATTGCTGTACGGTGAGACCGTTGAGCCGATATCGGCCCCAAAGGAGCTTCCAAGTGTCGTGCTTTCAATATCTCCGCCGATGCGGTTCGGCAAGGTCGTGTTCTGTATCTCCATGCCGGTGCGGGCCGAAGCCGGAGGGCGCTTGGCCCGAAACTCTTTGGTGATAGCGTCCTCCTCATCTTCGATTCTCCGTCGTTCTCGTCCTGCCGCTTCATACCCAAGTGTATCGACCTTCTGCTTCGATTCAACGAGCTGTTCCAGGCGGGTCTTGAGTTTGCGCAGATCGTCGCGCGCGCGCGCAACAGTCCCGACGATTTCGCTCAAGGTATATTGTCTGGCGAATGTGCCGAGCTTAGGGCTCTTTCCGACTCCTCCCGCTAAGCCACCGCTTCCTGTGCCGTCGCCTGGTCCCGGAGTACTGCCGCCATCGCCTTTGCCGAATCCCGCGCTATTGTAAATGCCTTTTTGCTGTACTGATTTGAGAATATGAGACGCCTGTTCATGGAGATCCTCCACATCCTCGATGGACTCGACCTTATTGGCACAACAATCCAAGAACTGACGATACCGGTGCACAAAGTTCGAGGCCTCATTCTGAATTTCCACGATCTTGATCGGGTCTTTGACCTTCTCTCCTTTTCCACTCACCCGTTGTTCTTCTTCCTTGTCGACAAGCGGAGTGCAACCGGACTCAGCGGTTACCGCGATCTGCTGATCGGCCGTTCGGTTCGGGCACCAATACACCGGCGCCGGCGGGTTAAGGGGATTGGTCGGATCGAATTCTTTTGCCCAGCTTCCTGTCGCCGCAATAGCTAAGCTCAACACGAGAAGAGTGGCGAAGAAGTATCTCATAACGCTCCTACGCTAAGGGCCTTAATCATTGTCCCAGCCGACCTCATAAATGTCAATGAAAGGCAGGATTCATGCGCTCTTGAAAGCGTTTTTCGAATACGCTAGGCTGCACTCTGCTTAAAAAATGGGCATTCTGGAGAATCAAATATGACGCCTGTTGTGTACGTCCAAGACGTCGCCCGATATGTCGGTCAAGAAGTAACCATTCGCGGTTGGCTACGGAACAAGCGTTCCAGCGGAAAACTTCATTTTTTAATTGTTCGGGACGGAACCGGCGACATCCAAGCGGTCGTCAGTAAAGCGGTTGTGGGAGAAGAATCGTTTGCGCAGTCCGCAACCCTCACGCAGGAGTCGTCCATCCTTTTGACCGGTACCGTAAAACAAGATGCACGTGCGCAGGGTGGGTACGAGTTGGATGTGAAGCATGTGGAGGCGGTGCACATCGCCGAGCCGTTTCCGATCCAGCCGAAAGAGCACAGCGTCGGATTTTTAATGGAACATCGGCACTTGTGGCTGCGTTCCAGCCGTCAGCATGCGGTGTTGCGCATCCGCCATGAAATCGTCCGCGCCTGCCGAAATTTTTTCGATGACCGCGGATTTCTGCTCGTCGATACGCCGATCTTTACTCCGAATGCCTGCGAGGGGACGACCACGCTTTTTCAAACGGATTACTTTGATGAGAAGGCCTACCTCACGCAGAGTGGTCAGCTCTATAGCGAAGCCACGGCGGCCGCCTTCGGCAAGGTCTATTGCTTCGGTCCTACATTTCGCGCGGAAAAATCGAAGACGCGACGCCATCTGATGGAATTTTGGATGGTCGAGCCGGAGGTGGCGTTTGCCGAATTGCCCGACATGATGAAGCTGGCGGAAGAATTTCTGTCATTTATCGTCGAACGAGTCCTAGAAAATCGACGGAGTGAACTGGCCGTTCTTGAACGGGACATCACCAAGCTCGAGCGAGTGAAAGCGCCATTCCCGCGCGTGTCGTATACGGAGGCCGTGGCGCTACTCCAGAAAAAAGGCAATCCGATCCAGTTTGGAGACGATTTCGGAGGAGACGAGGAAACGCTCCTCTCAAAGGAATTCGATCGGCCGGCGATCGTTCATCGCTATCCAGCATCGATCAAAGCATTCTACATGCAAAACGATCCGCAGCAGCCCGACTTGGCGCTCTGTATGGATGTGCTGGCTCCTGAAGGCTACGGCGAAATTATCGGCGGCGGCCAACGCATTCACGAGTATGACAAATTACTCGCTCGCATCCGAGAGCATAAACTGCCGGAAGAAGCGTTTCAGTGGTATGTGGATCTTCGGCGGTACGGGTCCGTCCCCCATGCAGGATTTGGGATGGGTATTGAGCGCGCCGTCGCGTGGATTTGCGGATTGGATCACGTCAGAGAAACGATCGCTTTCCCTCGAATGCTGTATAAGCTCTATCCGTGATTACGTTGAACTGAATGAGCGCCTCTGCTTCGGCCGTCTACTGCTGACACGAACTTCGTCCTTGCAAATCCTTCAATTTTGAATGGCGGCTGCCATCCGTCAGCCACCCTCCATACCGTTTCGGTCAAAACTCAAGGAATGCCTAAGAAGTACCACTTTAGGGCATTTATATATTTGACAAACCCAAACTAAGCCGATTTTAGGCCCCCACTTCCACCCACTGGAATAGCACCTGCATCTATACTTCCCCTGCGTTCAGCATTAGTATGCAATCTGGCGCTAAAATGCATCAATCTGTCACCATTTCACATCAATAAAGGACATAATGTATGACAAAGAAGCCAAAGCGGGGGAAGAAGCGACCGGAAACGTATGAGAAGAAACTAACGTTACATCCACTGACTATTGAGGAGGCGCTGAAGATTGCGATGGAAACGAAACCACCAGAGAAAAAGATTAAGGGCAAACGTTAGTCCGGTGGCATTGCATGCCACGTACGCCACTTTTCAAACTTCTTCTGATTTTCGTCAAGAACTGACTCCCAATCTTCTCGCCTGTCCTTCATTGTGCGGACGCCATATTCGTAAATCACTAATTT
>DATEPO010000131.1:0-15875 GCA_035273145.1 Nitrospiraceae bacterium | reverse complement strand
GGAATATCAAAATAGCCAATCCTAATCCATCCTCGCATCACTTCTTCACCAACTATGGCTGCACGGCCGCCGGAAGGTCTACCTCGCCATCGATGCCCTGGTCAATTTGATAGAAGCGCGTTGAATCGGTCCTGGGAGGAGCTGATTGGGTCGGCTCGGTGCCTTTCATGAAAATCTCGACCGTCCCCTGCTCGCCATGATCGGCAGCCAACAACCCCGTCGCCGCATCAACATTCACGAAGACGATATTCTCTGGAATTTCGAACGGGACTTCGGGCAACTGCAATAAGGCTTCCCGCATGAAATCGATCCAGATCGGCAGGGCCGCGTGGGCGCCCGACTCCGTTTCACCCAAGGATCGAATATCATCGAATCCGACCCACACGCCGACGACGAAATTCGGTGTATATCCCATGAACCAGGCATCGGTATAGTCGTTCGTCGTGCCGGTTTTCCCGGCGATCGGCCGAGCAAGCGATTTGGCTTGCTGCCCGGTGCCTCGCTGAATGACATCTTCCAAGACGTTCGTGATGAGATAGGCCGTTTCTGTCGAGATCACTTGCCGCGGGGCAAATAAATTTTGACCCAAAATTTGTCCACTCTGGTCTTGCACGACACTCACCGCGTATGGGTCGAGTCGAAATCCTTGATTGGCAAAAACTCCATACGCAGACGCTAACTCCAAAAGCGTCATGCTCGACGAACCGAGAGCGAGAGACAGATCATGGTTCAACGGGCTCGTAATGCCCACCGTCTTAGAAAAGTCCACGACACTCTTGACCCCGATTTTGTCGAGCAGTCTGACCGTCGCAAGATTATGCGAGTGAGTCAAGGCCGTGCGTAACGTGGTCATGCCATGAAACTTTTTGCCGTAATTTTCGGGCTTCCACGTTTTATCAGGGTCCTCCTGCTCATAGACGACAGGGGTATCCAGTACCACCGTGGCTGGACTTAAGCCGGCATTGAATGCCGTGGCATAGATAATCGGCTTGAACGCCGACCCCGGCTGGCGTCTGGCCAGCACCGTCCGATTAAACTCGGACCGGCTGAAATCATACCCACCGACCATGGCTCGAATGGCCCCGGTACGAGGATCGAGCGCAACCAATGCGCCTTCGACCACCGGCGTCTGGTCCAGTTCAAAAGAGATGGCATCGCGGTCGACGCTCTTCACCGCCAGTTCAATGACGTCACCCGGCTTCAGCAGCCCCTTCACTGTAGGAACGACGACGACATCCTTTGTAAGATCGCGCCCTCGCAATCGGCGTTTGGCCCATGCCATATCGTCAAAGAGCAGTTTCCCTTGAATCGAACCGGCCTGCACAATGACATGGTCCTTGCCGACCTTCGTGACCACCCCTTCCATCGTCTCGCCTTTTTTCAGGGGGGCATCTGAGGGGGGCGGTGCCGGGACGGACAGCTTCGCAATATCTTCCGTGCGCAGCGGTCCTCGCCAGCCTTGGCGTTTATCGAGCTGGCGAAGCCCGCTACGAAGCGCCTGCTCCGCCGCCGTCTGCATGCGTACGTTGAGCGTCGTAAAAATGTCGAGCCCGCCCTTGTACACCGCTGTCTCTCCATACTTCGCCATCAACTGCTGACGGATATATTCCATAAAATAGGGAGCGGTCTGTGCAGGCATACCATGGCGAAACGACAGAAGCTGAGCCGCCGCCTCATCTCTTTCCTTGAGTGTCAGAAACCCCGCTTCTGCCATGCGGGTTAACACATGCTCTTGACGTTTCTTGGCGCGTTCGGGGTTTTTGTAGGGTGAATAGTTATTCGGCGATTTGGGCAGACCGGCCAGCAACGCCGCTTCCGGGACGGTCACCTTCGATATATCTTTGCCGAAGTACGTCTGCGCGGCAGCACTGACGCCATACGCGCCTTGCCCGAAATAAATCTGATTGAGATACGTTTCGAGGATCTGCTCCTTGCTCAACACCGTCTCAATCTTATAGGCCAGAAACAGTTCCTTCAGTTTTCTGACGTACGTACGCTCCGGCGAAAGCAACAACGCCCGGGCGAGCTGCTGAGTAATCGTGCTGGCGCCTTGGACCTTGCCGCCTCTGCGAAGGTTCATCCAACCGGCCCGCGCAATCCCAATCACATCCAGGCCAGGATGTTCAAAAAACCGGGCGTCCTCGACGGCAATCACGGCATGAATGAGGGACTGAGGGATATCGGACAGCGGTGTCAAAATGCGCCGTTCGACGAAGAACTGCCCGACGATCTGGCGATCATCCGAATAGACGCGACTCACAAGACTGGGCTGATAGGCAGTCACCGAATTGAGCGAGGGAAGATCTTGCGAAATATACCAGATCACCCCTGCCACTGCTCCGGCAGCAAGGACCGATAGAAGAAAGACTACGAGTAACGCTTTCACCCACCACGGGCGGCGACGCGAGCGCGCCGGCTCATCGTACACGTCAGGGTATGGCATTGCGGAAAAAACTCCAAAGAGGATTGCAGGCTGGCAGCGTGATTACCTTACAATGAGAAGCGATAAAACTCAAGGCAGGCAGGCTCGTATACACATTGAATTCGTTCGCTTGTAATCGCACCCCACCATGGATTATACTACCTTTTGACGCCGCATCAGTCGGCGTCTTTTTTTGTTTGAAAAAGGTACAGGGTTAGTATGGACGCACATTTGACGACCGATGCCGTTCAAAAAATACGGCGCACCCCGCTTGGTCAACGGACCGATATTCGCAACATCGCCATCATCGCGCACGTCGACCACGGCAAAACGACATTGGTCGATGCCATGCTCAGGCAAACGCATGTCCATCGAAAGATCGACGACATGGGCGAGCGCATTATGGATTCGATGGATCAGGAGCGCGAGCGCGGCATTACGATTCGGGCCAAGAACGCCAGCGTCACCTATGAAGGCGTCAAGATCAATATCGTCGATACGCCCGGCCATGCGGACTTCGGCGGGGAGGTGGAACGGACCCTCCGCATGGTCGAGGGTGTGCTGTTACTGGTCGACGCCAAGGAAGGCCCGATGCCGCAGACGACCTTTGTCCTTCGCAAAGCGCTGGCGCTCGGACACAAGGCCATCGTGGTCATCAATAAGATCGATCGCCCGGATGCCGTCATTGACGATGTGCTGAATCGGACCTTTGACCTGTTCGTGCACTTAGGCGCCACGAACGAGCAACTGGATTTCCCCACGGTCTACACCTCGGCGATTCAAGGCGTAGCCACCCTGGATGTGAATAAGCCCGGCAACAATATCGCGCCGCTGTTTGAGACGATTTTGAACCAGATCCCGGCTCCCGCGATTCATGCCGAAGCGCCGCTCCAAATCTTGGTGCTTGCACTCGTACAGGATTCGTACAAGGGCAAAATGGGAATCGGCAAAATTCAATCGGGCGCCATCGCTCGACGGCAGCCGATCATGCAGATCAAGCGAGACGGGACACAAGTGCCCGGCAAAGTATCGGAGCTGTCTGTGTTTTCCGGCTTAGAACGCCAAGACGTCGACAAGGCCTCCGCCGGTGAAATCGTCGCAGTCGCCGGTATCGCGGACATCGGCATCGGAGAAACGATTGCGGACGCGAACGATCCGATTCCCTTGCCGCCGGTCACCATCGACGAGCCGACGGTGCAAATGACCTTCAGCGTCAATAACAGTCCGTTCGCAGGCCGGGAAGGCAAGTATCTCACGTCCCGCCATCTCCGTGAGCGCCTCTTCAAGGAGTTGGAGACCAACGTTTCCCTCCGCGTCCACGAAACGGACAGTCCGGATCGTTTTTTAGTCGCCGGTCGTGGGGAGTTGCATCTGGCCGTGCTCATCGAGCAGATGCGGCGCGAAGGATACGAGCTCCAAGTTTCGCAACCCGAAGTCATCATGCGTCAGGAAAACGGCGTGACCATGGAACCCTACGAGGAACTGACCATTGAAGTGCCTTCGGAGTACCAGGGAAGCGTCATCGAGGAAGCCGGACAACGCCATGGCGAGCTTCGCCATATGAAAGTCATTCATTCTGAAGGGAACGCCAGCGATACTCACATGGAATTTTCGATTCCGACTCGCGGAGTGATTGGCCTTAAGAATGTCTTGCTTGCCAAGACGCGCGGCACCGTCATCATGCACCATGTGTTTCACCGGTACGAGCCCGTTGATCAACGTGCCGTCATGACCGATCCTCATGGCTCGTTAGTCGCCTATGAAGATGGAACCAGCAATGCGTATGGCCTCTATATGATCCAAGAGCGAGGCAGTTTGTTCATCGGACCTAGCGTAGATGTGTACCAAGGAATGGTCGTCGGGCAAAACAGCCGTGATGAGGACCTCGACGTGAACGTCTGCAAAGCCAAGCATCTCTCCAATATGCGGGCGTCCGGATCGGATGAAGCGTTGGTCCTGACGCCGCCCCGGCAGATGACATTGGAATATGCGCTGGAATACATCAACACCGATGAATTGGTCGAGATTACCCCGACCTGCATTCGTATCCGCAAGCGCCTGCTCAATCCTGAAGATCGTCGAAAGGCGCGCAAGGAACGGCGTTCTTGAAAATCCGTCGGAAGGCCCCGAAACCGCCACGATCGAAACCGCCGCTCTACGTCATCGGTTTCTCTTCTTCTCCGACAGCAACCGAACTTCAGACATGGTTTAATCTCGAATATGGCGGACCTCTCTCGGTTAAGGAGAGTTCGACCGGCGAGTCGACGGCCTCCCCCGTCATGGCCACCCACGGCCCTTGGTCGGCGTGGATGCTCTTCTCCGCTCCCGCTGTGCAGGCCGGCGCCTGGCAACAACGCCTGGAATGGCGGCACACCGCCTGTGCAGCAGTCGGCATAGGTCCGGCCACTAAAAGCAACGCCATCGATGTTGTTTTGCACGCAACCCGTCTTGCGCGAGGCGTCTCGTTGCTGACCGAGGGGACCGGGTACGATGTCACAACCCAGACCTATCTCAATCCCTCGGATTGGACGGATCGTCCCCTCACACAATTTTCCGTGAAGGATCACGTCACGGTCGTCCACTCGGACGATGTCGAGCGTCAACGCGATTGGTTCTATACTCGCGGGCTGAGCAAATTCGGTCTGGATGAGATCGAAGTCTTTCAACCCGTCGGCCTGCCCAGCCATCCCCTCACCGGGAATTTGTTCGACATCGCGGATGAATTGTTACGGAGAGGCCAATCGCCAACTGTCGGATCGACGATGCTGATTCCGAACTTGGCGCTCTCTATTCGCGTGGTCCGACACCGCACTCATCCATCCACTGACACCCCGTTGATCCTCAGAGAAATTACCTGGTAAATCCTTGAGACGGCTTTTCAAGGCCTTGAGCGGTGCTGGTACGCACGATGCGCGCTAGGCCTTTTGACCCGTTGACAACGTTTTTCATGGCGTGGTACCAAACTGAGGTCGAAAAGGGGTGTGTTCTTAAACGAGGAGGATTCAATGGCCACCGATGTCGCGCCAGAAATTAAAGTGGGAGCTGCCGCTCCAGACTTTACACTCAAAGATCAGGATCAAAAGGACGTGAAGTTGAGCGAGTTTAAAGGGAAGAAAAATGTCGTGTTGGCATTCTATCCCTTGGACTGGAGTCCTGTCTGCACCGGCGAGAACAAATGTTTGACCGATGATTTTCCCAACTTTCAATCGTCGAATGCGGAAGTATTCGGGATCAGCACGGACAGCTTCTTCTCCCATAAGGCCTGGGCCGATTCCTTGGGGTTGAAGCATCGGCTTCTATCGGACATGCATCGCACCGTCTCGAAAGAGTACGGCCTGTATTTCGAACCTTTGAACTGCTCAAAGCGCGCCACCGTGATCGTCGATAAGGACGGAAAGGTGGCCTACGTCAAGGTTCAGGAAATCAAGACCGCGCGTGACGACAAAGAGATTCTTGGTGTCCTTCAGAAGCTGAAGTAGGATCGTGGGAGTTCCGCTCGCTTCGGGTGGAACTCCCTCTTTCCCTCAACATTCCTATTTTCTATTTAAGGACAAAGAACACGATGGGCGGAACGGTCGATGAAGTCAGCGATGCGAATTACGAGGAGTTTAAGCAAGCACCCGCCGCCGTCGTGGCTTATGGCATTGCCTCATGCGAGCCATGCAATGAGTACGATCCGATTCTCGAACAAACGGCGTCGCATTTTCCCAACATCCGTATCGGCAAGGCCAAGATGCATGTGCCGGGTCGCTGTCGGGAGATCAAGAAACAGCACCAGTTCGAGACCTATCCGACGACACATCTCTTTTCAAACGGAAAGTTACTGCTGACTCGAGAAGGCAAGGTGCAGGCGGATGAATTGGCGGCGCTGATCAACGACCATCTGCTAAAGGGTTGACGCGTCAATCTATGTTACGGCCGCTCCCCGACGTACTCGAATGAACTTTCCGGCGTTTCGGTAACTCCGATCCGCTCCAACTGCCCTCCAACGATCTGCTTCACCAACAGGCCCCAGATGAGCTTCGCGACCTGTTCACCGGTTGGAACGATGTCGGCGAATGCCGGATCATCATTCAGCGTACGCGCATCGAACCGAGCTAATACAGTTTCGCGCACGAGGCGATCCAAGACCGTGAGGTCGGTCACCATGCCGGACTCCGGATGTATCTGCCCTCCAACCCTCACAGCGACGATATAATTGTGACCATGCAGGCTCGATCCATGGCATCGTCCATATAATCGTTGATTGTCGAGCGCGGATACGTGATCCGCATGCACGCGATGGGCAGCGGAAAAATGATAGCGGCGCGTGATGGCAGCCGTCCCGCCTGCAATTCGATCAGCGGCGACCTCCGCATACAGATCGTCTTCCTCATAGAGCCGGATCTTCTCCAGTCCTCTCATTTCGGGACGCGCCGACAGCACCGACCACAGCACGGTGGCGATATTTTCGGTCGTCGGAATTCGTGTCGAGAAATACGGGGTATCTAAATTGAGATGTTTGTGATCGAATCCGACCAGCACGTCCAGCAAGACCTGCTTGAGGTCGAACAAGTTGACCACCATGCCGGTGTCTTGCGACACGGATCCGGCAATCGTCACCTCCAGAAGGTAATTATGGCCATGCCCAGGCGGAAGATTGCAGGCCCCGAACACCGCGGCATTGCGCATCTGATCCCAGGCAGAATTGTGATAGCGGTGTGAAGCGGAAAACTCGATTCGCTTGGTCAGACGCACGTCGCTCATCGGGGCACTCACAATGAAAAAGGCCGGAGCGCGTCTCGAAATGGCGCCCCAGCCTTTGACTGAACACTCGTTACGCGCTGAAGGAGCTGCCGCACCCACAGGTCGTTTTGGCCTGCGGATTTTTAATCGCAAAGCCCGATCCCTGCAAGCTGTCGACGTAATCGACTTCCGCTCCACTCAACAGAGGCGCGCTCTGGGAATCCATGATGACCTTGATATCGCCCTTTTCAATGACGCTGTCATCCTCGCCGATCTTGGTCTCGAACGCCATACCATATTGATAGCCATGGCAACCGCCGCCACGGACATACACCCGAAGGCCGACGGCCTCCTGCTCGTCCTTGATGAGTTCACGAATCTTTTGCTCTGCACCGGCGGTAATGGTCACCATAATATCCTCCTCTGCTTCTCGGCCGACCGACGACCGTACGTAAACTATAAGACTGCCCAGGGATCGAGTCAACCGGGGTCCGTGAATAAACCCGTCAAGCCCTAAGATCGGCCAGCCATTCCTGCTTCATCTCTTCCGGGACCTGGGCTTCCCGACGATAAGCCGAATGGTTGACTTGGACCGAGGCAGAGGTCCCCTTTTGAGCCAAGGATTGAATCCATTCCGAGGACGGACAAAATTTCACAAAATGCACCGCGCTGATCTTATCTTCCTTGCTGTGCCCGCCTTCAAAATGTCCATAGATGGCCAAAGATCCTGCGCGGAGCGCCACGGTTTGGCCGCGGTCGATGCCCTGGAACGCATCCAGGTCGCGCTCGATGTGATCGCTGTCGGTAATCTCGATAAACAAGGTGGCGCTGAGCTCTCCCTCGCCGGGCAACAACGCATTATAGACATCCAACTCGACCTGCACCTTGTCAGGATCGACGATGCGTTCGGCGCGGATCATTTCCTGAATTTGGAATTGGATCGTCTCGCGATTTTCAAAGAGGAGGGTGATTTTGTCCCCGACTGAGAGACGGCGGCGTTGTTTCAAGTCAATGATCCGCTTTCGAAATGCATCCCGACTGCGCTCGTAGTCTTCATAGGACAGCAAATCGGTCTTGGTAAGCGGTATCATGCCGACACTTTCATGTGGGCAGTCCATAGGCGTCGCGCACAATTTGAATGGGGTGAAGCGTGCGCCGGCCACCGGCATGTGCCGTCGCCCCGGCTTGATCCAACTGCAGAGCCGCCAAGGGACAATCGGAGGCCACGAGATCGGCCGGTGCCTTCGCGATGTCCCGCACAGCCTTTCGCGCAATGCCCATCGATAGATCGAAATATTCCGTTTTGGCGCTCCACGTACCATCATGCCCGGAGCAACGCTCGATCACGTCGACCTGGGCACCCGTCAGCTCCATGAGCTCTTTGGATTTAAACCCGATGTTTTGATCGCGCAGGTGACACGGGACGTGATAGGCCACACGCCGTGGATTTCGAACAAAATCCGTGGTCAGCGTCCCTGCGCGCTTGAGCCGCATCAAATATTCACAAATGTCGAAGGTGCGCGTGGAAAGCTGCGCGGTGCCGTCACCAGGAACCAAGGTCGGATATTCGCGCTTAAGCATGAGACTGCAACTCGGCACCGGCACCACCACATCATAGCCTCGATCCAGCCACGGCGTGAGAAATGTCAAATTGGCCGTGGCGGCCTTGGCCATCGCGCCCGTGTCCCCCAGATCGAAGGACGGCATGCCGCAACATTGCTGATTGGGAAAGGCGACCTCAATGCCGTTTTTCTCCAACACTTGCACGGCCGCCTTTCCCACATCAGTGGTTTGATAATTCACCATACATCCTGCGAAGAGAACGACTTTGCCATTTAAATGACCAGGCTTTGTGACGGATGTCCGTCGGCGCCACCACCGAGGAAGGGCTTCAGACGCGAACGGCAGGACCTGGCGATCACGGTGCACGCCGACGACCGGCTCCATCACACGGCGGATCCATCGCGACTGCATGATCCAGTTGGCCAACGGCGACACCATGCTGCCGAGCTTGCCAATGAGATCGGTTTGAATGAGCAGGCGATCGCGCCATCGGGCGCCCTTCTCCTCTACGATCTGCTTCTTCCAGGCAATCATCAAGCGAGGGAAATCCAGTTCGTACTGATGCGGCGGAGTGTACGGGCAATGGTTGTAACAGAGCTTGCAGTAGTAACACTCGTTGGCGACCTGCTCGAGTTCGGCAGGCGCCAACTTGTTCACATCGCCGTCGTAGCGATCGATCCCGTCGAAGAGCGTGTTGAACGAGGGGCACAGGTTGAAACAACGCCGGCAGCCATCGCAGATGCCATAGACTCGCAGCGTCTCCTGATCGAGCTGCGCACGGCTCCAGTTCGGATTGAGAAGATCGACGCCCTTCATTGTTTTTGAGCCCTGTGACCGTAACAGAGTAATTGAGTAAGCGAGAAAGTGAAGGAGGAGCGGTACGTACTCATTTACCATCTACTCAATTAAGTCTTCTCTTCCTACACCTGCTTCAAGCTCTCCAAGCCCTTCGTAAATCGATTCGCATGGGAGCGCTCGGCCTTCGCTAAGGTCTCGAACCATTCGGCCAACTCCACAAACCCTTCGTCCCGCGCGGTCTTCGCCATACCGGGGTACATTTGCGTGTACTCATAGGTCTCGCCTTCGATGGCGGATTTGAGATTCATTTCGGTATTGCCGATCGGAATGCCGGTCGCCGGATCCCCGACTTCTTTCAGAAAATCCAAATGTCCGAACGCATGGCCGGTCTCCGCTTCGGACGTATCGCGGAACAAGCCGCCGACATCCGGATAGCCTTCGATATCGGCGCGGCGGGCAAAATACAGATACCGGCGGTTCGCTTGCGACTCGCCCGCAAACGCCTGCTTTAAATTTTCATGACTCTTCGTCCCCTTAAGCTGTCCCATAGTGCCTCCTGTTGAATGATCCGTTGAATGAATTACCCATGGCGAACCGACCTTCCATGCCTCTTTTTTAGATGACGCATTTTCTTGCCGTATAACGATTCACGATTCACGTTGACCGTCCGACTCCGGCACTTCTTGCAATACCCGTGGAATTCGACTCGATGGCCCAACACGTGAAAGCCGGCCCTCCGTCGCGCGGAGACCGCCAAGCGGTCTAATGCCTCATCGGTAAGATCGTCGATGCGCCGGCAGCCCAGACAAATCAGGTGATGATGGAGCTCCATATTGGCATCGAACCGCGCGCGGTCATGCCAATAGTTCACTTCATGGACCAGTCCGGCCGCTTGCAGTGTCCCCAATGTATAATAGACCGTATTCTGCGATAGCATAGGATGCTGTTTTTTGACCTGCGTATAGAGTGCCTCGGCCGTCGGATGCGCCGTGGTGTCCGCCAACGCCTGGTAAATCGCCACCCGCTGTGGCGTGAGCCTCACTCCACAGGCTCGGAAACGGCGGCGAATGTCATCCAGCGTCATCTTTATCCGATTCCTTGCTAGGAATGATTCCTATAGCAAACTCAGTGATTGATCGTCAATGCGTTGGCTTCTACAAAACCCAGCGCATCCACTGCCTAACGCCGGTAGACGGGCAGATCGGTCAGCGGAATATCAGCGAGACATTTGTACGCTTGATCTTTTGCGGACAGGAGCGGACTTGAAAGAGGCCAGGCGATGCCGATCGCAGAATCATTCCACAGAAGGCCGCCTTCGTCTTGAGGAACGTAAAAGTCCGTGCACTTATAGCTGAACGCTGCGGCCTCGCTGAGCACGCAAAATCCATGAGCATATCCGGGCGGGATGTAGAGTTGCCGCTTGTTCGCGGCGGAGAGTTCCGCTCCGACCCATTTGCCGAACGTCGGCGAACCGGGACGGATATCGACCGCGACATCAAACACCACGCCTTCGGCGGCACAGACCAATTTGCCCTGCGCATGCGTCCGTTGATAGTGCAGTCCTCGCAATGTGCCGCGGACGGATCGGGAAAAGTTATCCTGAACAAAAGGCCCGGGAATCCCGGCATCGGCATATTTCTTCGCGTGATACGTTTCTAAAAAGTACCCGCGCGGATCTTCAAACACATCCGGTTCGATCAGGATGACGCCCGGCAGTCCGGCTTCAATAAATCGCATGATCCTTCCCTTTCGCGTCTTTTGTTCACCTCTTTTGATTGGTGGTTATCGTCGTTCTTCCCGTCTAAAATCAAGAGAATTGTTTTCCCGACCATGGACCTGCTAAGGTTCCTCTCCGTATTCGAGCCTCTTGATGAGAGTCGGCATCCGACAGCGCCTAATTGCGGCACCGGCAGGAATTATCATGTTCGCCCTGCTCGCGGCCTGCACCTCGAATCACCCGCGGCAATTCGTAGACTTGACCTATCCCTTTGACGACCGCACCGTGTACTGGCCGAACAATCCATCGTTTCAATGGGAAAAGACCGACTGGGGGACGACGGCATCCGGATACTGGTACGCCGCGGCGAAATTTTCGACGGGCGAACATGGCGGAACC
This sequence comes from Nitrospiraceae bacterium, assembly GCA_035273145.1. Lineage (GTDB taxonomy): Bacteria > Nitrospirota > Nitrospiria > Nitrospirales > Nitrospiraceae > JAICXS01. Next base: position 4,251 of record DATEPO010000131.1, on the reverse strand, counting down.
CATATGGATGCGCCGATTCACTTTGCCCAAGGACGGCGCACCATCGATGAAATCCCCATCGATCGGCTCACGGGACCCGCGGTGGTCATCGACGCCCGCGCACAATGCGAACAGAATGTGGATTATGAATTGACCGTCCAGGATGTGCTGAATTGGGAATCACGCTATGGCCGCATTCCAAACGGCGCGTTGGTCTTCATGTGGTCCGGCTGGGGGCAACGATGGCCGGATAGGGCGCGCTATCTCGGGGCTTCAACGCCGGATGATGCACGGAGCTTGCACTTCCCAGGGCTCTCGCCTCACCTTGCCGAATGGTTGATCGATCGACGAATGATTCGAGGTGTCGGCATCGATACGGCAAGTATCGATCCGGGCCGCTCGCCGGACTTCCTGGCGCATCGGATTTTCAATGGTGCAGATGTCTATATTCTGGAAAATGTCGCCTCTCTCGACCGCCTTCCCCAACAGGGTGCGATGGTGATGGCATTGCCGATGAAGATCAAAGGTGGAACGGGCGGGCCGGTTCGCATCATCGCATGGCTTCCGTAGCCGGCTACAACGGAGATGTTCATGGCGAAAAACAAAAAGCCGTCAATCCAAAGCCGAAAAAATCATCTGACATTAGTCAAGCCGCACTATACCCTGTGTTATGGCATGCGGCTCGATAAAGGGACCGCCCCTGAGCATCGGCACCCCCACGTCCCGGTGCTCCTGCCTGATGGATCGCAAGGGAGCATGGCTCTGCACGTGATGAACGGAACCGTAGACGACATCAAGGCGCAGCTCTTAGAGAGTATCGATGCGTTCTTCGAAATCTATGGTGAGCAGTAATGATGGTGACGAGACGAGAACCATTCATGGCCGTTTTCAGCAGCCGTTAAGAGTCCGCGATGTCGGGTCGCTTGGGATCGAATTGCTGCAACCGATCGATCAACGGCTGAGCTTCGGGTGTGCTCGGGCGGGTCGGCTCACTCGGCGGATGATCCCACGTCAATTGAGTAATGCCGGCTTCGGCGAACAGACCGCGAATCGTCTCAGCCATCGCGTCGAGGGTCAGGTCGGTGCCGGCGCGCAAATCGAGGATGCGTTCCTCGGGATTGGTCGGCGGCGGTCCTTCATGGATGAGCGCCCAGCAACGGTCGAACAACGTGTCACGCAAAGGTTCCGGCACATTTAACGACTTCAGCCCAGAGGTGCACAGCGCCAGAACCATGAGGACGAATTGAAGGTCAGGCATGCCGGGCCGCTCGATATTGAGAGATTGCATAGGTCCTCGTTGTGGCGGTGGAGTACGATCTAGTCTAGTAAGCTGAATGAGGAACAGTCAATGGAGTATCGATGGTCACCATTACGTTGATGGGACAGTTGCAAACAGCGGATGGTGAGCGGGACTTTGCCTGCCCTTTGCCGGAATCCATGACGGTGCGGCAACTCATTCAGAAACAGGGTCAAGCTCTGCGTCCGGTCCTGCAATTGCTCAAAGAGAAAAAAGTCATGGTCACCGTGAACAAACGCATTGCCAGTGAGGATACGCGCGTTCAGGATGGGGATGCGATCAAACTGGTGGCCCATGATGGGATGGGAGGGACAGGATTGGCGCCGACCCTGTAACGGAATTCAATCCTACCAAATTAATGAGACCAACGGTGCTCTTCACTGCGGCCTTACACGGTCGCTTTGGACATCTTGAACGATTGTGAAACACGAGATGGGGAAAAGGACAGTTGGAAGGATTATCTGAAGGCCCGCCTTCTATAAGGCGAGCCGTTCAGAGATCGAAAAATCGATAGAGTCGTAGAAGTAGAGATGCCGACGGAATCGTTACTTCTTACCGAGGATCGCGTCTTTGGCGGCCTTGGCAATACGGAACTTGACCACCCGCTTGGCAGGAATCTTGATCGCTTCACCCGTCTGAGGGTTCCGGCCCATCCGCGCCTTCCGATTCGCCAGCACCAATTTTCCGATGCCGGGGACAACGAACGTATTTTTGGCTTCCTTGTACGCGAGACCGGCCAGATCATCCATCATCTGCGCCGCCGTCTTCTTCGTGACGCCGGCTTTCCCCGCCAGGTGATCCGCAATTTGCGACTTGGTCATCGTTTTTGCCATACAACCCTCCTGTGAAATAACCTAGGTGAAGTGCCAGTGACGTCTTCGAAGATCTTACGATTCATGCATCAAGACACGCTGTTCGGCCCGTAAGCCGTGCGGAGTGTAGCGAATGTCCCCTACCCTGTCAACCACAAAAAGCACGACTGGCTTGGCAAATGTGATGTTTGCTCATCTTGATCTCCGAGGGAGCGAGAGAGTAGAGTACCGGGGAATCGTTTCGTTGACGTGTCGAAAAAGGAAGCATTATGGCAAAAGAACTACCGATTCTCCCATCGGCACCTCAAGGGGACCAGCCGGAAGATACCTTCATCTACTCGCGGGTCTTCTGCAGCCGCGACAATTCCCCGCCCTTGCGCCTGCTGCTGGACTTTCTGAAATCCAAGGGCCAAATTCCGTTGATTCCCAAAATGGATCCCGAAGCGCTCGACGATTGGGCATGGATCCAAATCTCCATCGGCTATAGCCGTGAGCGAAAGCCCATTCAATTGGTCTGTGCCCGCGACCGCGGCAGCTATCAAGACGTGCATCAGCAAGAGCGAGAGGCCTTTCTAGAGCGCCTCTCCATCTTCGATGAGGTTGAAGCGCAGTTGGCGCGCGAATGCGTGAGCAAATCTCGATTTCTCGTGACAACCCGCATGGTGCAAGGCGATGTGACGGACGAAGGCTACGACATGAACGGCTGGATTCTCGAGTTCTACCAAGAAAACTGTAACGGCATCGTCCAAATCGATGGGCAAGGCTTCTTCTCGCCCAAAGGGGAACTCATCGTGGAGATGGAAGAGTAATGCGACCATGTCTCATCAGTCGCCATCCGCACAAGCACGCCGGCGCTTATTTCAACACGCCGAAGGATGGTTTCAGCGTGGCCAAGCCGCGCTGCTAGAATCACTCCCCTGCCGCCCAGGCTGTACCCGGTGCTGCTACGGCCCGTTCGCCATCACGCTGCTCGATCAACTCGAACTGCAGCAAGGTCTCCAGGCGCTGTCCCCGCCGATCCAGAGTGACATTCACGCACGCGCTCAATCTCAAATGGAGACGATGGAAGAGGCGTTCCCACGTCTGCGTCAATCTCCCTACATCGACGAATGGAAGGAAAGGGAACTGGACGACCTCGTCACCCGATTCAGCGAGCTGCCGTGTCCTGCATTGGACTCTGATGGACGCTGTCTTGTTTACACCTCCCGACCGCTCACGTGCCGCATGATGGGACTGCCCGTCGAAAGCAACGGACTTGTATACGGCGCATGCGAAGTACAGACCTTTGTACCGGTTATTCGAGTGTCAGAGGCGTTGCGCCAAGAAGAAGATCGCCTCGCGAAAACAGAAGCGAGACTCATCGAGGAGCAGCGACATATGACCTCACACGACGGCGAAGAAGTCCTCTTGCCGTATGGTTTTCTGTCTCCGTCGGTCGTCTAGACAGCATGATCATGCCTGTGATAAGGTGCCTTTCCTTGCCGACGGATGCGCCTGTAGCTCAGTGGATAGAGCATCAGCCTCCGGAGCTGAGGGCCACAGGTTCAAATCCTGTCAGGCGCACCATAAGACTGAACAGAAGCGCGATATCGGTTCTCCAGCCTTTCTAAGAAGTACGTCGGGATGCTCAAAAAGGTCAACAGCAAGGCCGCAGGCGAGAACAAACCGGAGGCGTACCGTTTGCGGTACGTTAAGGATTTGTTGGAGACGAGGACCAAGCTGATGGCCTTTTTCAGCATTCCCGGCACCTCAACACGGTGGGGCCGTTAGCTCAGTTGGTAGAGCAGCTGACTCTTAATCAGCGGGCCGTAGGTTCGACCCCTACACGGCCCACCAAAATCAATAAGTTGCGCTTCAACTACCTTATCGACTGATCCTACTGTGATGGGCGTAGCGCTGAGTCATCATCGGCGACTTGTGCCCTAGAAGCCGCTGCACCTTGTCAGCTCCACTCCTGCCTGCACCAACCGCGTAGCAAAGGTGTGCCGCAAATCGTGGAAGTGAAATTCCTCGATTCTGGATTTTTTCAACGCCAACCGAAATGCCCGCCGCAGATGCCCGGATTCCATAGGGCTGAAGGCCTTGCTGCAAAACACCAAATCTATCTTTAGCGATCGCACCTTGGCCTTTCCTTTGAGGACAGACAACACGGTGTTATTCGCA
>DATEPO010000130.1:0-8862 GCA_035273145.1 Nitrospiraceae bacterium | reverse complement strand
AAGATTCTGTTCGTCATCAACAACTAATACCCTCCCTGATGCCATGGTCTGCCTCCTTGTGTGTGCAGCGGCCGCACTGCGGCCATAAAAGTGTCTGTTGCTGTCAGATAGGTCGGCTGTATACGAGAACCTTATCGGGAGGCGACATCGAAATCTTTAGCGCTGGACAATCGAATCGAATGAATAGGTTGTTCTTGTCTTCTCTAAGAGACAACGGAAGCTATGCCGTTGTTGTTCCTTCAATCGTATCCAGAGATGACCCCGTGGTGATGCAGACTCGGCCGGACTTACCATGCCATTGCCCACAGAAAAGACGTATCGGATCCGACACAGATCGTAAGTGGACCACTTTCGCCTTCCTGATCAACGAAATAACAACCACCCCTCCGTTCCCTCATTAAAGAAGCTTGCATGCCCACGCTCACCATGACGTTTGACGAACGGCTGGCCGCCGAGATGGCGTTTCGTGGATGGGCCCTGGCGTTAAAGTGCCCGTCCCAACACCTAGAGTATGTATTCCCCTAGAAGTGTCTGGAAGGCGAATAAAGAAGATTCAACGTAGGCAGGCATCGACATAAAAAGCTATGCTCTGCCGATGACGGAGAAATGGACTGCGTTTCTTACGACTACTTCTCTTCACTTAATCAATTTACTGCACTTCTAGCGCTTTCTCATCATCCAGCCTTCGCACGGGTCGCCGGGAAAATTGACAGTCTCTTCAGATGACTCTCCGAGAGTGATGGGCCATCAAGCCGATACGCGGTGGCAACAGAGTTGCGTATAACCAATACTGATTACGTACTTACGCTAGACAATGACAATCACCATGCGTCGCCCGTACCGAGTGGCCCTCATCTTTGTTGGCGCAGTCTCCCACATACTTCTAGCCATATCGGCATCATTCGCGTTCGATGCCTTGTGGGGCACGGTCCTGTCCGACTCGGCGGTCACGACGTCCGAGCTTCACGTCTCTCTTTTTAGTTTTGCGGGAGAGACGGGGCTGCAGTTCGCCGCCGCCTCCGCTCTGGATCGCTGGGGAAAAAGCGTTCAATTCGGCCTTGGCTATGATGACATGGTTCCTACCTTCCTCAATGCCCTCGATGGCTCGAATGCTCCGCTCGGCATTTCAGATCGCGTGTTCATGTTGACGACGCCCTGCGATAAGCGCTTTCAGTTCACCCTTCGGATCACCTGGTAATAGTCGGCCGCCGTATCGTCTCGAAAACCTTGTCCTTCCCGACAAGAGCTTTCGCATACCCCCGTTCCTCCAGCACATCGACGCGATCCCGTCTCACCATTCCCAGGCACCGATCGTCGCCTCTTGAATGTCGGCTTCTTTTTCTGACGCCGCGTTACGCATTCTCCTTATTTTATACCTAGTCTAGTTAGGGTACATGAAATTCACCAGAATCAAGAAGGAGGTGCGTCATGCTCATCCCACCCCGTTTCATTGTGGCTTCGCTAGCACTCGTATTCGGATTGCCTGGCTGCTCAACCGATATCTATCGCGCTCAAAGCGAATCTCTGCTGATCCACGCCCAAAAGTTCCATAGTTTTCTGCATCGCGAGCAAGTTGATGCGGCGATGCATGAAAACCATGCCATTGAACTGATTGGCTTGCAGTTAAAAGGCGGCCGGCTACCAGGCAGTGACACGCTGAGACCGGCCGATTTGGAACGACAGACGCGGCTCTTAGACGCCGTTCGAGAACAATCGGCGATCAATTGGGTAGCCTTGGCGCAATACTTCTCAAGCCGCCAACAGTACGGGGCTGCCCGAGCGCTGTATCAACGGGTGATTTTGTCGTATGCGAAAGGAGGTGACCGCCTGTATGCCGAGTATGCGAAGCAAGCGCTAGCCGATATGGACATTTTGGTCATGGGGCACGGAGCACAGGAAGTGCCTGTGAGTCCCGCCTTATCGGCGCTTCAAGATAATCGGCACCCTTAAATAGGAGGTGGGACTGATGTGTCCTACTTCCCATGGAGAAAGGGACCCTAGACCAAGACAGGACCGTTCATTACAACAACCGTAAGGAGGGAAGCATCATGGCAAATGAAATCGTTCATGCCGACCAGGGATCAAAGCTTTCAGAATCAATGACTCTCTTTGTAGCCGGCGCAGCCGTAGGGGCCATCGCGGCATTGCTCTTTGCCCCGCAGGCCGGCCGAGAGACTCGAAAGCAACTCAACGAATATGGAAAGCGAACGAGCGACACGATGAATGACTGGGCAACTGCGGCGTACGACCTCTTTACCGATCATGACAAGTTCAACGGACGCTCGCGTCAGGAAGAGCCTGCAAAGGCAAACGAACGCCATGACGTGGGGGCCAAGTCACAAACGCACGCGGTGGCTCGTTAAAGTAGGCAGGAGGGGCTAAGCCTAACAATCATAACGTGGCGGTGGCTTACGTCTTGCTTCGCCACCGCCGGCCGGCGAAAACGCCAAGTCAGTACGGGTGCGATCCTGTTCGCTGTCTCCTATCGTTTGATAAAGCGAGGCTTGCAATGACCTGACAGATGCCTGGACTTCCAGTACCAGCATCCGAGTTTTACTGGTGATGCTGTAACCGCGCTTCAGCCAGATCGATGTCTAGTTGTATACGGCGCAGAACGTCATCGCTGATCACGCTGTCGTTGCGAAGTTCAAGAATCGTCCGGCGCTCTACTTGAAGTGCTTCGTGCGAGAGCCGTTCGAATTCGGAGGAAAACAGTCGGAGTGGCGTGCCGGCGCTCTCAGGTTCGGCGCCTTCCACCTGGCGGATATGGTCTTCGTATTCGACGCGCAACCGTTGCAGCGCGTCGGCTTTCGTGGGTTCGCATTCCCCGATTTCATTCAGGCGTGCGAGGGCGGCTTGGTTGGCCTTGAGCCGGGCTTCGCGTTCCTCTTTCTCCATTGAGCCGTCGTCCTTCACGCCGAGCCAGCGAATGAGCAGCGGCAGACTCAACCCTTGCACCACGAGTGTCGCCAGAATGACGATGAAGGTGAGGAAGAGAATCAAATCGCGGTACGGAAAGGACCGGCCGTCGGGCGTTCCGTCTATGCTGAGCGGTATCGCCAGGGCCGCCGCCAGTGAGACGACACCGCGCATGCCCGTCCATCCGATGATGGTGACGTGCCGCCACGACGGATATGGATCGCGCTGACGAATGCGCTTGAAGAACAGGCGCGGCAAATACGCCGACGGGAAAACCCACAGCATGCGGATGAGAATCACCGCGAAGCTGATAAACAGCGCATACCAGACGAGCTGATGAATGGGAATGTCATGGCTGGACAACACGTGCAACACTTCGGGCAATTGCAATCCGATCAGGATAAAGACGACGCCGTTCAGCAGAAATTCCACCATTTCCCAGACCGGCCCGCCTTGCAACCGCGTCTTAAAGGTCAGCAATTCAGGCATCCGTCGGCCCAGATATAACCCGGCCGTCACGACGGCGAGCACGCCGGACACGCCTAACTGCTCAGCGGACAAATACGCGACAAAGGGCGTCAGTAGGGACACGGTAATTTCAATCGGAGCGTCGTCCACGCGCTTGTGAAATTGTTGCGCCAGCCAGCCGACCGCTAATCCAGTGAGGATTCCTCCGCTCCCCACGATGAAAAATTGCCCGCCCGCGTGCGCCAAGGAAAATGAACCGGTCGCCACGGCTGCCAATGCGAAACGATACGCGACCAGCGCGGTCGCGTCGTTGACGAGACTTTCGCCTTCGAGAATCGTGACGATGCGGCGGGGGACTTTCAGCCGTTGGGCGATGGCTGTCGCCGCGATGGCATCAGGTGGAGAAATGATCGCGCCCAACACAAATCCGGCAGCCAACGGCAGGTGCATGAAATAATGCGCGAGATAGGCGACGGTCACCGTGGTGAAGAGGACAAGGCCAATGGCGAGCAACGAAATGGGGCGGAGGTTTGCCCGGAAATCACGCCACGAAGTGAACAGCGCCGCAGGGAATAAAAGCGGCGGCAGACAGAACAGAAAAACCAGTTCGGGATTGAGCGTGACTTTTGGAAGCCCGGGAATCCAGCTAAGCAGCAATCCGCCGATGACGAACAGGATCGGATAGGGAATGTGGACTTTGCGCGCCAACATGGCCAGAAGGGCTACCGTCAGCAGAAGCCCAACAAAGATTTCAGCAATGCTCGTCATGTCGGTTGACAGCCGGCTTGCGAAAGGACGGTTACAAGCCAGAATTCTGGGTAAAAGGGAAACAACTCGGCTAAGAACTGCCGAATTCAAACCTGTACGAGCAGGGCAAGCTCAGACAGCTGCATGGGACGAATTTCACTTCGCAAGTGTAATCATGAGTCTTCTCTGCTGTCCAGCTCTTCTTCAGTAGCTTCAGTTTGTTCGAGTAGGCATCACACGTGACGCTCGTGCCCCTGTTCTCAGGGGGTTAACATCAGCCTGACTCATCGGACGTGCTCTGGTTATCCGGTACAGCGGCGGGGAGTTCGGTCGCCACATTACAAGTGCGGCATCTCGATGGGGGATTACGACGTGTTCGCGCGAAGTGCAGCAAGACGCGCGATATTCCGTTACCGGCCACGGTGAAGCGGTATCTTCACGCGCGACAGCGGAGAGACGGATGGCATATTTGAGGACGGTCTACTTCCTCCTCAACCTTGGAGGCAGATTATTAACAATTTCAATGTGGTGGTCCCAACGGGATTCGAACCCGTGTTTGAGCCTTGAGAGGGCTCCGTCCTAGGCCAGGCTAGACGATGGGACCAGCCGGTCGTGTTGTAGCATTGACAAGCAGATTCGCGGCAACGGATCACTAATGGTGGTTCGTGCAGCGTAAGGTAGAAACGGTACCATACACATAGGTCGATTGCAATGTGATGAGGAGATGCCGCGGGCACACCAGCACGCTCGAATGGAATGGACTAGTTCTTTGGAGGATCGACAATGTTGACATCTCGCAACCCTGCCTCGGCCTGTTCGACATAGGTTCGGTAGGCCGACCCTGTATAGGTGTCCAGTATCCGTTGATAGGTCGCACGGGCCTGATCGTAGCGTTTTTTAATCATGAAATAACGCCCCAACGACAGCCAATTTTCAACCGCCGTTTCACTGGCCGCTTTATACAGTACCCCTTCACGATCGACCTGATTCATGGCCGGTTGATTGAGACGCGTGCGGATAGTCTGCCCCATCTGGCCGGCCATCGCTTCAATCTGCTCATTGTCACGAATAGCCGATGCGACACGGCCCGATTTGAGATTCGAGTAGAACGCTTCAACATGATCCTTAATGGCATCGGCACGCTGTTGGTAAGGATCATGGGTGCAGCCGATTACAACGAGCGCGAGCACATAAGGCCAGAGGCGCCTTGCCATCGGCAACTTCACATCCCTCTTCATGATGTCTCCTTATAGGAGAGCAGGCACACCATTCTTACTGGATTGACGTATCAAGGGCGGCCTCGCTCAAAATAGGAGAGTCACCCTATCATAACGTCCATACGGGAACAATCAGTACAGGCCTTCGATTACCGTACGTTGGATGCTGTGATCGTGAACGATGGCATTGATACTTCCTTGAGGACTACGCCTCATTGGGTTTATATCTGATACACGAGCCCCTCATAGTACTCTAGGGATAGGATATGTCGTTATACTCTGGTGATGGGACATGTGGTTGACGGATGGCATGACTGTGAGTGCAGTTTCGGACAGTTCCACAGAGGCCTGCGACACGGAACCGGCATGCGTTAGTGTCGTCATTCCGTGTTTCAAGCAGGGTCATTTTCTCCATGAGGCCATCGAAAGTGTATTACGGCAAACGTATCCATACTTCGAGATCATTGTCGTCGACGATGCGTCGCCGGATAGAACGTCACAGGTAGCCCGGCAATATCCGACTGTCCGCTACGTCCGGCATGAGGAGAATCGCGGGCTGGGGGCCGCTCGCAATACCGGCATTCGTCGTAGTACCGGACAGTTCTTGGTTTTTCTTGATGCCGATGACCGCCTGCTCCCGCATCATTTTGAGACATGCCTCAAGGCATTTCGCGAAAGACCCGAACTCGCACTTGTCTGTGGCGATTTTCGTTGGTTCGGTGACACAGGAACATGGCATCGGCACACCTGCTCAAAGGACGCGGACCAGTATGCGGCCCTGTTGCGATTTGGATTCATCACACCTCCGCATAGCGTCATGACCAGGAAAGATGTTCTCGTGGCGCTTGGCGGATTTAAGGAAGAGAGCCGGTTTCAGGGAAGTGAGGATCGAGATTGCTGGCTCCGTGTTACAAAGCACTATCCGATCCATTGCCATCATGAGCTCATTGCCGAATATCGGCGTCATTCGGCGCAAATGTCGCAAAAGTGGGGCCTTATGTTGAGTAGCGGCGTCGCGGCGATGCGAGAGCAATGGCCATACATCAAAGGCAATCGAGTGTATGAGGAAGCCTACCGATGCGGCGTGCGCCAATATCAGGAGGCATGCGGTCCACCGCTGAGCTGGCAAATGGTGCGCGATGCGAAGCAAGGACGCTGGCACGAAGCCCTCAAGGCATTTTGGATCCTTGCCCGCCTCTATCCTGAAGGATTGCAGAAATTGTTACGGGATAAGGTTGAACGGGTGTTGAGAGGCACCTCTATTCCGTACGCGTAACCGGATCGTTGGAGAAGACACCTCTCAACTCACTCTACTAAGCAGAAACGGAAGCAAGGACCGTTGCATGAAGCTGTTAGTGACGGGGTCCAGCGGTTTGATCGGGTCGGAGTTAGTCAGTTTCTTCGACTCCCGAGCGCAGGCAGTGGTCGGGATTGATAACAACATGCGGGCCGATTTTTTCGGTCCGGGAGGCGATACGACATGGAACCTCCGCCGCCTCTGCGGTACAACTCACCACTTTCGCCATCATGACCTGGATGTCCGCGACCGCGCCGGCCTTCACGACTTGCTGGCACAGCAAGGACCATTTGATCTGATTGTGCACTGCGCCGCTCAGCCCAGCCACGATCTGGCAGCCCGGCGTCCGAGCGATGATTTCGACATCAATGCAGTCGGCACTTTCAATCTTCTTGAGGCCACCCGGCAACAGAGTCCCAAGGCCGTGTTCGTGCTGATATCGACCAACAAAGTGTATGGGGATGCCCCAAATGAGTTGCCTTTGCAGGAGTTGCCGACACGGTGGGACTATGCACGCCCTGAGGACTATGAGGGGATCTCTGAAGAGATGCGGATTGATCAATCGACGCATTCGATCTTTGGAGCAAGCAAAGTCGCTGCCGATGTGATGACGCAGGAGTACGGTCGCTATTACGGACTCAAAACAACGGCACTGCGGGGCGGTTGTCTGACAGGTCCTCACCATGCCGGAGTGGAATTACACGGCTTTCTCTCATATCTCGTTCACACTCAGATCGAGGAACGGCCGTATCGCATTTACGGGTACAAGGGCAAGCAGGTCCGGGACAACCTTCACAGCTACGACGTGGCCCGGTTGATCGAGGCCATTTATGAGAATCCGCGGTGCGGGGCCGTGTATAACCTCGGCGGTGGCCGGGCGAATTCCTGCTCGATCCTCGAAGCCTTCGAGATCGTGACGCAATTGACCGGGAAGAAAATGAATGTGGAATACCAGGACGGCCACCGAGAAGGTGACCATGTGTGCTACATCACCAACCTCCGTAAAGTGCAGAAGGATTATCCAAGGTGGACGATCACAAAGACGCTTGATGCCATCTTCAGGGAGATCGTCGTGTCGTGGCGCACACGCCCCGGCTCCTGATTGGTCCTGCGATTGTTATGCTGAAACGAGAAGACGGACTCATTGAGACCCTTGCGGTCCGCGAACGCTTTCGGGACCGGTACTGGCAAGAGTGCGATCCCATTGTCGAGGAGCGGCTTCAGTGGCGAGCCCAAAGCTTTCGGCACAGAGTGCATCTGCTGCCGACGCACACCATCCTGGAGCTGGGATGTGGACAGGGCTACTTCACTCACCAGTTGCTAAGCGTATCCAGAGGAGAGAATCCGCTGACCTGTGTCACGTTCATGCACGATCCCGCTCGCCCCAATAGGCTGCCACCAACTGTCGAGTATCTTTCGGCAACGTCCTTTCCCGGCGCGCTGACGGACCGCCGATTTGACTTCATCATTGCCATGGATCTCCTTGATCGGGGGAATTGCCCTTGGATGATGCAGAACGTGTATGACTTATTGAAGCCGGGGGGCCAAGCCCTGTTCTATGAAAGTAATCCTTGGAATCCGTTCCTTAAAGTCCGCCGTGCCGTGACACGTTGGCTTGGTGCACGCGACCCGCGTCGTCTGCTGAGCCGCCCGGAACTGTATGAGCTCATTTCCGAAATCGGATTCATCCGTGTGTCGGCAGTCTACAACGATTTTGTCTTCCGACCGATCCCTCACTCGCTGATGTGGCTGTTTCGCAATCTTTCAATTCTGCTTGAAAACGCCCCGGCGGCCCGGACGCTGGCCGGCTCTATTCTCGTGACGTGTCAGAAGCCCCCGCGCGCGGTGGAGTTTCCTAAAGTCTCGCTGTGTGAGCACGAATGCCTGCGGGAAACTATTTCTGTGGTGATCCCTTGTCGCAACGAAGAGATGAATGTCGAGCCGCTTGTCACACGGTTGAAGGAGCTGTTCGGGAAGTATGTGCATGAAATCATCCTGATCGATGATAACAGTACGGATGGCACACGTACCGTGATCGAACGATTGACCGCTCACGATAGCAAGATCAAGCCGGTGATCCGGCGCCCACCTAATGGCGTTGGATTGGCGATCCGGGATGGCTATCGCATTGCGACCGGCCGATATGTGCTGTCGATGGATTGCGATTTTCAACACCTCTTGCCGGAGATCCGAGACCTCTTGGATGACGCGGCG
>DATEPO010000129.1:0-10834 GCA_035273145.1 Nitrospiraceae bacterium | reverse complement strand
GTGTGCCCATTGTCGATACATTAGTCGCACAACATCTGCTCAAGACCGTGGCTGCTGCGCGACTCATGGGCGCGGATTGCATCATCAGCGGCATCCGGCCCCAGATTGCGCAGACCATCGTCCATTTAGGCGTGGATCTCAAGGACGTGATTACCAAGGCGACGCTCTCCGATGCGCTCTCCATCGCGTTTCAGCGCACCGGGTATACCGTCCGAAAACTGAGTGGTTCAGAGTCAACGGCTTCAAACGGCTCCGACAACGGCGTGCAGTCCAAAGCCGCCTCGCGCGCCGGCCGTGCGCACGACCTCTAAAAAATGCTGAGTGCTGAGTCCTGAGTGTCGGATGGTCTCAGGTGAGGAGACAAATTCCGGATCTTTCACACAGCACTCAGGACCGAGCACTCAGCACTGACGAAGTAACTCAGCACTTTAAGAAGGAGAGGCATGGAACGCATTCCGATTCTCAAAATGGGTGAGTTTCTTTTGATCACGATTCAAGTCGACATGCACGATCGTCTGGCCATGACCTTGCAAAACGATGTCACCGATATGATCGTCAAAACGCGCGCGCGCGGGGTCATGATTGATATTTCTATGCTGGACATGGTGGACTCGTTCATCGGACGCATGCTGGGGAGCATTGCGTCGATGTCCCGCATTCTCGATGCAGAGACGGTCGTGGTCGGCATGCAGCCCGCCGTCGCGATTACGCTGGTCGAATTGGGGTTGTCGTTGACCGGTGTGCGGACGGCATTAAACGTGGATAAGGGCATGGAGTTGCTTCGCAGTTCGATCGAACGAAAGGAAGCGAACGGTGCCTTTGTCCGTGACTGAATCTGTTTCTATTCGCTCGTCCGAAGACGTCGTCCGGATGCGGCAGTGGGTTCGTGCACGCGCCGTGGGGATCGGATTTAGTCTGATCGATCAAACTAAAATTGTGACCGCTGCCAGCGAATTGGCACGCAACATCATTGAACATGGTGGTGGAGAGGGCCATGTCCACCTCGACCTTCTTACCCATAATGCCCGGAACGGCATTCGATTGACGTTTGAAGATAAGGGGCCGGGCATTGCCGACATTGAGCAGGCGTTGAAGGATGGATTTACCTCGGGTGGTGGACTGGGGTTGGGATTAGGTGGAGCGAAGCGATTGGTCAATCAATTTGAAATCGCCTCCCGTGCCGGCGAAGGGACTCGGATTACCATTACTCGATGGAAGGGAACATGACATGCTGAGGGCTCAGTATTTTTTTATGCGAAGCTCAGGATTATGATCGATGGCTGATCATTCAGGACTCACGGCCCCGGACTCTGTACCTTCTGCCGAGAGCAACAGCTTTACGCTGTCCCATTCGCTTTGGCTGCCGATATCGGATTCTAGTCAGGTGTCGGGCGCACGACGTGCCGCCGCCGACCTCTCCAGGCTCGCCGGGTTCTCGGATACTCACACCGATAAGGCGGGCCTCATTGTCACCGAGCTCGGGACGAATCTCGTGAAGCATGGTGGCGGAGGGGAGCTCTATCTTCACTCGGTTCGCGATGCGGTCGGAGCCGACGTGTTGGAAATCATGACGCTGGACAGGGGCACCGGGATCGCAAACACCGTTCAGAGTCTGAGCGATGGCTATTCGACGGCAGGGAGTGCCGGCACGGGTCTTGGGGCGATCCGACGGTTATCCGATGCCTTCGACCTGTATTCTCAGCCCGGTCGTGGCACGGTCGTCCTGTCCCGTCTCTTTTCAACTCCATGGCCGTCCGTATCCCGCTTGAAGACTTTGGAAATAGGCGCCGTCACTCGGCCGAAAAAAGGCGAGGAGGTCTGTGGGGATCACTGGAGCGCGACCACTCAACGAGGTCAGTGGCAGCTTCTTGTCGCGGACGGTCTGGGCCATGGGCCTCTGGCGTCCGAAGCGGCCATGCAGGCGGCGCGACTCTTCAGGACAACACGTAGTCGGGCGTTGCCCGATCTGCTCGCAGCGATTCATGGTGCCCTGCGCAGCACCCGCGGCGCCGCGGTGGCGATTGCGGACGTCGACCTAGGGAAGCAGCTCGTTCGATTCGCGGGCGTGGGAAATATCGCCGGCGCAGTGGTGTCGGCCGCCGGAACGAAACATATGGTGTCCTTAAACGGGACGGCCGGTGTGGAAATGCGGAAGGTCACCGAATTCAGCTATCCTTGGGCGGACAACGCGGTGTTGGTGCTGCATTCGGATGGCTTGGTCTCGCATTGGAATATGGACCAGTACCCCGGGCTATGCCAACGCCACCCAACGATCATTGCGGGAGTCTTGTGCCGTGATCACGAGCGCGGCCGCGATGATGTGACGGTGGTCGTGGCAAAGCAAGTCGAGTCTTAAGTGCTGAAGTGTTGAGTCAAAAAAAGATTAAGAGATTTGAGGAACTGGTCGACTCCATGCTGAGGAAACAACACTAACATGACATTTCCTCTGTTCACCGTCGCTATTCGATACGAGCATGACGTCGTCCTCGCCCGGCAGCGAGCGCGACAAATTGCCGGCTTGCTCGGATTCAATGCCGACGATCAGACACGGATGGCGACTGCCGTATCCGAGCTTGCCCGGAATGCCTTTCAGTACGCCCACGCTGGGAAGGTCGAGTTTTTTGTCGAGGGCAAAAGCGCTCCCCAACTGTTTCGGGTGAAGGTCACCGATCCAGGATCAGGCATTGCCAATCTTCAGGAAATTCTCGACGGACAATATCACTCGAAGACCGGTATGGGCTTGGGCATCGTCGGCGCGCGCCGGCTTGTCGATCAATTCCATATTGAGTCACAGCCGGGATCAGGAACCACCGTGTGGCTGACCAAACTCTTTCCAAAAGGGGTCTCAGTGCTTCAACCGGCTGCGCTGACAGGCCTCTTGGATCGTTTGGCGCAGGCGCGGCCGGAAAACCCCTTCGAAGAAATGCAACGGCAGAATCAGGAGCTGTTGCGCGCATTGGCGGAACTCGAGCGGCGCCAAGAAGAACTCGCTCAGCTCAACCATGAACTGGAGGATACGAATCGAGGTGTGGTCGCGCTGTATGCGGAACTCGACGAGAAAGCAGACCATCTGCGGCGGGCCGATGAATTGAAATCGAGGTTCCTGTCAAACATGAGCCATGAATTCCGCACGCCGCTCAACTGCATTCAAGCGCTTTGTCATATTCTTCTCGATAGAACCGACGGCCCGCTGACTTCCGAGCAAGTCACGCAACTGACGTATGTTCAAAAGTCTGCCGACGATCTCTTCGAACTGGTCAACGATTTGCTCGATATTGCGAAAATAGAAGCGGGCAAGGTCGTGATCCGGCCGGCGGAATTCGATGTGGCGACTCTGTTCAGTGCATTGCGCGGGATGCTGCGGCCCCTGCTGCTGAACTCCGAAGTGCAATTGATTATCGAAGAGCCGAGCGGCATGCCGATGATGCAGACCGACGAAGGGAAGGTCTCTCAGATCCTGCGAAATTTTCTGTCCAACGCCCTGAAATTTACTACCAAGGGAGAAGTGCGTCTGACGGTGTCGTTCTCCGCTGAGGAGGACGTCCTCACCTTCTCAGTGGTGGATACCGGCATCGGCATTCCGGCCGAAGATCATGAACGTATCTTCTTAGAGTTCGCGCAGGTCGATAATGCCATTCAGCAGCGTGTCAAGGGGACGGGCCTGGGCCTTCCCCTCTCGAAGAAACTTGCCGAGTTGCTGGGAGGAACCATTTCGGTGGAGAGTCGGCTTGGCATGGGCTCGCGTTTTTCAGTGCGAATTCCCCGGACCTATCGCGAACCAGGAATGCACGATGAATCGCCGTCCCTTCCAGCGGTGGACCCGTCGCGCATTCCCGTCTTGCTGGTCGAAGATGAAATCGGGACCGTCGTGTTGTATGAGAACTATTTGAAACAGACCGTCTTTCAATTGTTCCCTGTTCGGACGCTCAGTGAAGCTCGACGTGCGTTGGACACCATCCATCCGAAGGCCATCATTCTGGATATTCTCTTGCGTGGAGAAGACTCCTGGCTCTTTTTGAGCCGCCTGAAAAGCGATCGAGCGACAAAGGGCATTCCGATCCTGGTCGTGACAAGCAATGAAGATCAGCAAAAAGGCCTCTCGCTCGGCGCAGATGCCTATTGCGTCAAGCCGGTTGATCGCTATTGGTTGCTGAGCCAATTGACCCAGCGCACTCGGCAGGCGCCCGATATACAAGTGCTCGTCATTGATGACGACCTCCGATCTCGCTATGTCTTGAAGAGCCTCTTCAGGAATTCGGCGTGTGTCGTCATGGAAGCCGTCAGCGGAGAGGAAGGCCTCCGCCTTGCTCGGACGCATCGACCCCATGCGATTGTGCTCGACCTGATGATGCCCGACCTCAGCGGTGCGGAGGTCCTGGCATCCCTAAAAAAGGACCATGCGACACAGAGTATTCCGGTGATCATTGTCACATCCCAAATTGTCAGGGAAGAAGCCCATGCCCGTCTCTTGACCCAGGTGGCCGGGCTTCTTTTCAAGCACACGTTGACGCGAGACGGCTTGCTGGCGGCAGTCCGCCAGGCAGTCGAACGCGTCGGCCTGACAATGGGCGCGTAAGGAAAAGTGGGAGAGCTATGCGGAGCAATTTGATTCTTGTCGTCGACGATACCGAAGCGAGTCGCTATGCCAAGTGCCGAATGTTACGACAGGCCGGCTTCGAGGTGAAAGAAGCCGGGCTCGGCGAAGAAGCGTTGCAAGTCATAGCGGCGGAACGGCCGGCCCTCGTTTGTCTCGATGTCCACTTGCCCGGTATTGACGGCATGGAAGTGTGTCGACGCATTAAGGCCGACCCGGCATTGCGGACGATGGTCTTGCAAATGTCGGCCTCATTCGTTCGACAACAGGATAAGGCGCGCGGCCTGGAAGGCGGGGCCGATGGTTATTTAATCTCTCCGTTTGAATCTGAAGAATTCTTAGCGACGGTCCGGTCGCTGTTACGGCTGCAACATGTCGAGGACGAATTACGCGCGGCTGCTGGACAATGGAGAACGACCTTCGATGCCATTCACGATGGGATCTTATTGATCGACCAACACGGAGCGGTCCGTCGATGCAACCGCGCCATGTCCGAGATTCTTGGAAAGCCGTTCCAGGAAATCGTCGGAGGTCACTATGCCGACCTTCTCGGGCGGGCCAACGAACATGACGATGACATTTCGTTCTCGTGGCCGCCCGCGGCAAGAGACGACATCACCGTGCAGATCGGAGCGCGGTGGTTTCAGGCGACGATGCACGCGACTGGGGAGAAAGAGGCAAGGCAAGGAGCGGTCTGCGTGCTGACCGACATCACCGCGCGTCGTCAGCAGGAAGAGGAAATCCGTCGCTTGAATGCTTCGCTCGAAAAGCGTGTCGAAGAGTTGCAACAATCACGACTGGCACTTCACGAGAAGGTCACCGATCTGGAGCAATTCGAAGACGTCGTCGTTGGACGGGAGCTAAAGATGATCGAGATGGAGAAGGAAATCGAGCGGCTGAAAGCGGCGGTCAGGCAGCAGTCAATCAGTGCCGAGTCCTGAGTTCTGCAGGACGAGGGAAGAGCCCTGAGGCACTCATCACTTCTTGGTGGGAATGACGCCAAGCGCTTGCCCAACCTTGGCAAAGGCCGCCACAGCACGGTCAAGTTGATCACGTGTATGGGCCGCCGACATCTGCACCCGGATCCGAGCTTGCCCCTTCGGCACCACCGGGTAGCTGAACCCAACGACATAGATACCTTCCCGCAACAATTCCTCGGCCATCTGCGTGGCCAGCGAGGCATCGCCCAGCAGGACAGGGATGATGGGATGCTCTCCGGAGACCAACGTAAATCCCAGGGCCGTCAGTCGAGAGCGAAAAAAGGCCGCATTGTCCCGCAATGTCTGTCGCAACGCGTCACTGTCCTTAACCAATTTCAAAGCGCGGCCCGCTGCCGCGGTCATGACCGGGGCCAGCGAGTTGGAAAACAAATAGGGTCGTGACCGTTGGCGAAGCAACTCAATGATGTCCGCATGGCCCGATGTAAATCCGCCCGATGCGCCTCCGACCGTTTTGCCTAACGTGCTGGTGATGAGATCGATGCGATTTGCCACGCCATAGTGATCCGGCGTCCCTCGCCCTCCTGTGCCGAGCACCCCCGTGGCATGGCTGTCATCCACGACCACGGCCGCATCATAGCGATCGGCCAGATCTGCGATGCGATCGAGCTTGGCCAAATCGCCGTCCATCGAAAAGACGCCGTCGGTCGCGATGAGCCGAAGCCGGCATGAGGCAGCGGCCGTGAGCGCGGCCTCCAATTCGTCCATATTGGAATGGGCATAGCGAAAGCGCTTCGCTTTGCACAGGCGAATGCCGTCGATCAGACTGGCGTGGTTCAAGGCGTCGGTGATAATCGCATCGCGTTCATCTAGGATCGTCTCGAACAGGCCCGTATTGGCATCGAAGCAGGAGCTGTACAGGATGGTGTCGGCGGTTCCAAGAAAATCGGTAAGGTCCTGCTCGAGCTGTTTATGAAGATCTTGCGTCCCGCAAATGAATCGGACGGACGCCATGCCATAGCCGTGCTCTTGGACGCCGTCGATCGCGGCCTGCACGATGTCGGGATGGTTCGCCAATCCCAGATAATTATTGGCACAGAGATTCAGCACGGTGCCCTGCGCGACACGGATCTCCGCGCCCTGCGGGCTCAGCAGAAGCCGTTCAGATTTAGCGAGACCCGCCTGACGGATCTCGTCGAGTTGTTGTACCACGGCCTGTTTAAAGGAACGATACGCCATCGAAGCAGTCCGCCTTCAGCAATCAGTATTCAGCTCCGGACTTCTCTCAGTGCCGATGTGAGAGCTGACGGCTGATTGCTTCAAGGAATTAATACCACCTTCCCGCATTGACCGGTTTCGATGAGGTCGAAGCCTTTAGCAAAGTCGGCCATGGGAAATCGGTGTGTGACCACGGGGCGTATATCCAACCCCGCTTTGAAGAGACCGGCGATGCGATACCAGGTATCGAACAAGCGGCGCCCTGTCACGCCGTAGACTCGGATGCCTTTGAAAATGATTTCGTTCGGGAGATCGAAGCTCACCCGGCCCTTGGGGATGCCGAACAAACTGACCCGCCCGCCGTTCTTGACCGCTCGGAAGGCCAAGTGCAAGGCTGTGGGGTCTCCCGACATTTCAAGAGCGGCATCGATCCCCTCACCGTGTGTAATGTCGCGGATCATCGTGGCGAGGGATTCGGCGGATTCCGCCTTCGCATCGAGCGCATGGTCCACTCCCATTTGTTTGGCCAGACCAAGTCGGTAGCCGCTGACATCGGTGGCGATGATCACGGACGCACCGGACGTGCGAGCCACCCCGGCTGCGAAAAGTCCGGAAGGACCGCAGCCGCTGATCAGGACCGATCGTCCAGCGAGATTTTCCACCAGCGCCGCATAGACGGCATTTCCCAAGGGTTCTTGCGCACAGGCGAGTTCCGGAGGAATCTCGCGTGAAGTAATCCAAAGGACGCGCTCCGGGAGGACGACATATTCCGCGTACGAACCGTCCACATCGATGCCAAGAATGCGATAGTTTTGGCAAACGTGCGCCTGCCCGGTCCGGCACTGAAAACACACGCCGCAGGTGAGGTGAGATTCCGCCGCGACGTAATCGCCGACGGCGACAGATGTCACGCCGTGCCCCAGCTCGATGATTTCGCCGCAGAGTTCATGGCCGACGATACGCGGAGGATGAATGCGCTGCTGCGCCCACTCATCCCATCGATAAATGTGTGCGTCGGTGCCGCAGAGAGAGGTGGCCTCAATTCGGATCAGCACTTCTCCATCGCCGGGTTGCGGATCGGCAACCTGCTGTAACGTTAAGCCGGGTTCGGGACTGAGCTTGCACAGGGCCTGCATGGAATCATTATGGCACACGGTGCAAGACAAAAGGAGCAAACGGAAAAGTAGGTCGAGCCGATGTTACCTGAATCTCATTTTGTGTTGACCGCCTTGCTGCAACCCGGTAGTCTCTCGCGACACGGACAGTGTGTGACTGTTCCTTGGAACTTTTATCTTTCTGGAGGCATCAATGAAGCGATGGTTGAATGATATTGCGTCGGCGGCCGCAGGATTGGCATTGGTAGTAGCTACTGTACACCCGGCCTGGGCAGAAACGGCACGCTATGATGTCGATCCGGACCATTCCACACTCGGGTTCAGCGTGGACCATATGGTCGTGTCAAAAACTCGCGGGCAATTCATGGAGTACACCGGCTTTATCGAGATGGATCCTGATGCCAAGACGGTCAAGACCATCGAAGCGACCATCAAGACGCCATCGATTACGACCAATCATCAAAAGCGCGATGCCCATTTAAAAAGCCCAGAATTTTTCGATGTCGAAAAATATCCGACGATGACCTACAAGATGAAGAGCTATCACAAGAATGGGGATGGCTATACGGCCGTCGGCGATCTCACCCTTCACGGCGTGACGAAGGAAATTACCCTCGTGGGGAACTTCAACGGTGTCAATAAGGATCCCTGGGGCAATACGCGCGCGGGGTTCACGGCGGAAGGCAAGGTGAATCGAAAAGATTTCGGCGTTAACTGGAACAAAGCACTCGATAATGGTGGCGTGATCGTCGGGGATGATGTGTTGATTAAGCTGGATGTCGAGTGTATTAAAGCGAAACAGTAAAGCGAGCACCGCCAAGCATCAGACCGTTGTCCGAGCAAAATCGCACTGGCCGCACTTGACGATGTCTTTATCGACTTTGCTTTCTTTCACGGACTTAAAAATAAAGAGGCCGTTGAATACATGAAATCACCAGCTTGGGTGAGCCGAGTTCCCGTCTTACTTTGGCCATATTTTTGCGTATCAAAACAGTCGCGCTGGTTGCTATGCCAGTCGGATCCCATACTATAATGAACGAGATGGCTTGCTATCGAAGGAGACAAATCGAATGACCGGAACATCGTGGGCAGCCATGATCGTGCTGTGTGTATCGCTCGATTCAACGCTGATTAGCTGTTCGACTGCAGCGGATCGGGTCCTCCCCGTCCCACTGGAAAATCGGGTGACAAGCGATGGAGGGATCGATGATCATCGGGCGGCCGCCGCGCTATATCAACAAGAAGCGCAACGTCTCGATGCGGAAGCGAAGAAATACGCGGAAGAAGCTGCGGCCATTAAGCCGTTGGAGGATACAAAAGGTTTTCGTCGCAATGCGCTGCTGCGTACCGCTCAGAATCTTCGAGAAAAGGCGCGTGAGATGCAACAACTCTATGCTAATCACGCCCTGAAAGCCGAGACGATGACGGGCATGCATCCACGCCAGTAGCCCTGATCCTCGCTTCATCCCACGGGGCAGGGTAAGCGTGTGACCTCCGAACGACTGATCCATCCCGCTGAGCCGCGCTCCGTCTCCACTTTAAAATAGGATGTATCGAGCGGCTCGGCGACGGCCAAGACGGATCCCATTTCAACCGTTCCAAGCACTCTCCCACCGCCGGGCTGCGACTGAAGCATCGCCGCATGGTCTTTCGGGGCCAAACACACTAAGGGAAGCGCCGCTGGAGCGTGCTGCGGACGAAGCGCGGCGGAGTGATGTTCCGGCAGCAGAGCGTTCTCGCGATGCGCTTGAAACAGCTCTCGTTCGGTAGTATGCGAAGCTAACGGCTCTTGGCCTGATGCGCCGTGATCTCGCATCAGGCTGATCTCGGTCAACAGAACCTGGGCGATATGAGAGACCGGCGCCTCGTCTTCCCCGCTTGGCTCACTTTGAAACGGATGTAGCGCGTACGGAGTGCTGGAAATAATTGTGACGCGGTATCCCTCGGCATAGGGCTGAATACAGGCGGTGTAATGATGAAAGTCTTTACGGCCGTCCGGGTTCTCAGGCCATGCAGAAATGACGGCGAGATGTTGCGGGCACGTGACACTTGGAATGAGCACGCTCCCTAAATGATCCAGATAGGCGGCACGAGAATGCAGGGTGAAGCGAAGCGGACGAGCGGGTAAAGGGGTAGGGATTGCCCCCTCCACAGTGCGAGGAGTGGTCAAAAGCGCTTGTGCGAACGATCGTTCTACGGCATGAATCACTTCATTGGCGTCAAGATCCTTCGGCAGATCATAGGACTGAGACGTTTGTGTCGGAGCACTGGCCTTCACCAAGGACATGCAGCTCGTGGCAACAAAGGTGAATCCCAGCAACAGCGCGATCGAGGCAACCTTGTACATTCGATACTCTCTCATGGCTTCCCTCTCGTAATCTCGGGCTCTTTTGAGTCTCTTATTTTTTGATTGAACATGAGCGTTATGTAGGTCACTCTGCTTCGCTCCAAAAAAAACGCCCTCGGTCCCTTAACCAGGGACGGAGGACGTCATTGTCCGAACCGCCACGGGAACACCCTTGTCCCCGTCTTCCTTATCGTACTAACTCAACAACTGATACAGTACGCAAAAAAAAGTCCCTTCGACCCGTAAGGACCGAAAGGACATCATCGTCCTCTATTCAAAAGAAAGACGCCGTTGTCTTCCCTTTACGAAGGCATTATGCCAAGCCTTGTGCCGCCTGTCAACCTATGACGGTTCTCTCTTATGAGGATGGCAGGCGCCGGACCATTCGCCTCACTGATTTACTGCTTATCGTCAAAGTGAAGGTTCTGTATCACGCGGAATAGGCCCGTTCATTGTGCTGGCTGAGGTCGAGGCCAATCTCTTCTTCTTGCTGAGAGACTCGAAGACCGACGGCGCGATCAATACCTGTAAGGATCAGCCATGTGCCCAACATTGAAAAGGCCGCGACGGCCAATGCGGCGACGATCTGCGCGCCGAGTAACTGAAAGCCGCCAAAGAGCAG
>DATEPO010000128.1:0-2659 GCA_035273145.1 Nitrospiraceae bacterium | reverse complement strand
GACAGACGCTGTTCAATGCCGGAATCAAGACGGCTCGCGCCGAATTCATTCAGTCGATGAACCTTAGACGAGTCGGCGTGTCCGTCGTCCCGCGTCGCCTGTTGCCCGTATCGGTCAAGACCCGGTTGGGCTATGACTCGGTGATCGTCGAGCGATGGATCAGTCATCTACTCGATGAGCAGCCGGCCACGATCACTGTGCATGGGCGGACGCTGGAGCAGATGTATCGCGGGGAAGCCGACTGGGGTGCGATTGCCAGAGCCGTGGACTTGGCCAAAGGAACCGGGACCTGGTTGTTGGGCAATGGCGATGTGCATTCCATGCAGGATGTCGTCTGTCGCGTGCGCGACACGGGCGTGCATGGTGTGCTGGTGGGGCGCGGAGCCTTGGGGAGTCCATGGTTTTTCAAAACCAACGATACGGCTCGGACGCTCGCGAGGTCCCAGGACGATCGAGAGCGGCAACAGTTCTCTTCTGTTTCGGTCGAGGTGGATCTTGCAACGCGATTCGCAGTCATGATCGAGCATGCGCGGCAATTCGAGACAATCTTCGGCGTCTCACACTTTCCACGGATGCGCAAGCATCTGGGCTGGTACTGTAAGGGCTTTTCTCATGCCGCGTCGCTGCGAGCGAGCATGGTCCGCGCCTCATCGGTGCTCCATGTAGAACGTATTCTAGAAGAATTCTTGTCGGCTCACCCATACGCGTCCTCCGAGTCGGCTGTCAGTCCGTTCAATAGCGAAAACACGGTCTCCTCCGCTCCACTGTCATGCGCCTGATTTTGGCGTCGACCTCGCCGCGCCGCCATGAACTGCTGGCGCTCTTGCACCTTCCATTCGAAATCGTTGAGCCGGCGTACGTTGAACGGTTGAATCCTCATCTTTCTCCCGCCGGCCAGGCTCGTCTTTTTGCGGAAGGCAAGGCACGGTCCTGCCAAGATCTGTTCGCAGACAGTCTCATCATCGGATGCGATACGCTGATCGAACTCGACTCCAACGTGTTAGGAAAACCCACGGATCGTGCAGATGCGGCTCGCATGCTCCAGCGCTTGGGTGGACAGAAGCATTTCATTCACAGCGGGGTCGTGGTTCTCTCGACTTCCACAGGACAACTCCACTCCGCGGTCGAGTCCGTGCAGGTCTGGTTTAAGCCTCTTTCTTCCTCCGACGTAGATACGTACGTTGCCACCGGAGAAAGCCTGGGAAAAGCCGGCGCCTACGGGATCCAAGGAGCTGGAGCGGAGCTCATCGAGCGGATCGAGGGCGATTATACGGCTGCAGTCGGTCTGCCGCTTCACACATTGGCGCAGTTGCTTGGGCGATTCGGCATGATCGTTCCCATTGATCTGAATAGTCTCTATGAACAAAAGGCCTATCCTAACTGGCATCGTTTTACTTCAGCGTCACGCGCTGAACCTCGATTGCAATGAGGTGGGGCTTTTCTTACAATAGCGCAATTATTGCAGTCTTTATGGCTCAAGGAGGCATTATGCAGGTGACGCTCATCAAACTATTTATCTTCAGTTGTGTTCTCATCTCATGGATTCTCCCGGTCAATTCGGCACAGGCTATTGATGTGGACCTCAAGATGGAGGACGCCAAGAAGGCGCTGGCAGCCGGCCGCGCGCCGATGGATGCCGCAAATAATCCCGAGGATGTCAAAAAGGTGTTGCAGCAAGCGGCGGTCGTCACGCGGGTCGGGGCAGATCCCGAGAAAGACCCCTGTGGCGCGAATGCGGTCTTGCGCACGAAGCGGTATTGGCTCGAATCGTTCGGCCGCCAGGAATCCACCGAATCGAAAAAGCAAAAGCATGAAGTCCGTATGCCGGACGATAAGATTCAAAAAATTCTCGACATGCCGAACCTCGAAATGTCCATCCAGCTCTGCGGCGACGACGAGTATTTTGCCGAAGGCGTCCAAGTGGCCATGCAGCAGGGCAGCAAGACGATCAAGCCGGTCGATGTAAGTCCGGCCGATAAAGGCCGAAAGAATGAGGGCCTGGGTGCCGACTTCCGATCGCGCTTCACCGCGCGCTTTGCCTATGACAGTTTCGACCCAAATGCCAAGACGAAGATCATCATCTATTTCCAGGACGGCAAAATGATCGACTTCGACGCGGATTTATCCAAGGTGAAGTAAATGGTGTAGGAGAGGGCAACGTATATTCGGCGAAGAAGACAAACAATACAAATAAAAGGGAGCCTGTGTTGGTTGCCGGGTTTCTTTGGTTGGCCTCAGAGAACCATGGGAGGGTTCAAAATCCGGCTGTCAGCCTATCCTTTGCATTTCTAAATGTGTGGATTATCCGATTCATTAAGAGACGCCTCTTTGCCCCAACTGTTTTCCGCACCCTCGAATTAAGTCGCCGTCCCCTTTAATTTTTCATATTCTCCTCTTTCCACTGCTCAACAAAGCGGCGCTTTCCTGTTCAACGAGCCCAATACTGAGTTCGTATATGCGATGGCACCCATTGGTTAAACCGCTGGGCCTTACCAGCAGAGCGGGATGTGGAGAACGTGTCGTTACAATATGTTACCAAACTGAACGCATGGTCCCGGTACGGGATGGTATGATCACTCATGGTGATTGTCCACAGAGAGGTGCACACATGACTCTCCGAATGACCATACGAATATCCTGGTTCGGCCTCCTCGCATTA
>DATEPO010000127.1:0-17465 GCA_035273145.1 Nitrospiraceae bacterium | reverse complement strand
TCAGCAGGCGGGCGACTTCTTCGGCACTCTCACTGTACTCGGGCGGGAAGTCGATGGCGTCGATCTGCCCCTGTGCTAATTTCTTGATCGTCCAAAAGAGCAGGACGACGATGACCTCCTTCCCCATGGCGGCTGCGGTTAAGCCCAGTGTCGCCACCTGATGCAATTTATCGTACGTCGCATTATGGGCGAAAATCACGAATCGTGGCTTTGATTTCACGAACACTCCATAAGAAATCAAAAGAATTATAACGTCAGCACCCAAAGAGTAACAAGAAGAGCGGCCTAATGCGGCGGTTCAGTGCACGGAACGGATGGAATGGATAAATGATGCCGGTCCGCGGCCGCTTCGGCATCGGGATAGCCCGCATCCGCGTGCCGCAGGATAGCCAAGGCCGGATCGTTGGTCAGTACCCGCTCAATTTTTTCATGTGCTATTGGTGTCCCATCCGCCACCGTCGCTTGTCCCGCGTGGAGCGAATAGCCCATCCCGACGCCACCGCCATGATGGAACGAGACCCAACCGGCGCCGGAGGCCGTATTGAGAAGAGCGTTGAGAATAGGCCAGTCGGCAACCGCATCGCTTGTATCGCGCATGGCTTCGGTTTCCCGATACGGAGACGCCACCGATCCACCATCGAGATGATCGCGTCCGATCACGACGGGGCCTTTCAACGCACCCGTGTTGACCAGTTCATTGATTTTCTTCCCCATGGCGGCGCGTTCGCCGTATCCCAACCAACAGATTCGAGCCGGCAACCCCTGAAAGTGCACATGTTTCTGCGCCAGCGGAATCCATCGTTGTAGCGATGCATCGTGAGGGAACAGATCCAGCGCTGCTTGGTCGGTCACGGCGATATCAGCCGGATCGCCGGAGAGGGCAATCCATCTGAACGGCCCGCGTCCCTGGCAGAAAAGTGGGCGTATGTAGGCCGGCACAAAGCCGGGAAAGCCATACGCATCTCGTACACCTCGCTGATGTGCCATGGTGCGGATATTGTTGCCGTAGTCGAAGACGACTGATCCGGCTTTTTGAAGCGCCAGCATGGCCTGAACATGAACAGCGATCGAATCGAGCGCGCGTTCCGTATACTCCGACGGCTTCTTCAGGCGTAGTGCGGCGGCTTCTTCCAACGAGAGACCGGAAGGGACGTACCCATTGAGCGGGTCGTGCGCAGAAGTTTGATCTGTCACAAGATCCGGGATCACGCGGCGACGGACCAGCTCCGGCAACACATCGGCGCAGTTGCCCACCAACCCGATCGATAAGGCCGCTCGCTCGCGCAGCGCTGTGCCTACCCACTGCAGGGCTTCATCGAGCGAAGCCGTCATGCGATCGCAGTAGCCGGTCTCGATTCGTCGAGCAATCTTTGCCGGGTTCACTTCCACGCAGAGCGTCACCGCGCCATTCATCGTCGCCGCCAATGGCTGCGCCCCACCCATGCCACCCATGCCGCCAGTGAGAATGAATCGACCTGACAGATCGCCGTCGAAGTGGCGATTGGCTGCAGCCGCAAATGTTTCGTACGTACCCTGCACGATGCCCTGCGTTCCAATGTACATCCAGGAGCCCGCCGTCATTTGACCGAACATCATCAATCCCAATACGTCGAGCCGCCGAAATTCATCCCACGTAGCCCAATGGCCGACGAGATTCGAATTGGCGATGAGCACGCGCGGTGCCCATTCATGTGTGCGAAGCACGCCGACCGGTTTGCCTGATTGGATTAAGAGAGTCTCGTCGTGTTCCAGCACCTGCAGCTCGCGCACGATCGCGTGATAGGCCTCCCAATTCCTGGCGGCCTTGCCGATGCCGCCATAGACAATGAGGTCTCGCGGATTTTCCGCAACCTCATCATCGAGGTTGTTCATCAGCATCCGAAGGGCGGCTTCTTGGGCCCACCCTTTACACGACAAGGTGGGGCCATGCGGGGCGCGGATCGACATCACTACCGTTTCACTTTCGTCTGCGTCTTCACGCTATTGACGAAGTCATCGATGACCGTGTCGACTTCGGTGGCGGTCAACGGCCGATCATGAGTTTCGCTCTCATCCACGAGATACGCATCGTTTTCTTTTTCCTGCCGGATGACGACGGTATTTTCTGGCGTCACCTCGACTAGCATGAACCATTCCTTCACACCTTTTCGAAGCAAGACCTCCTTACCAAGCCCTTTTTTCGTAATCTCAATCTGGAGGTCTTGAGCTGGGCCGGAGGACGGGTCCGAAACCGGGTCAGCAGCGAATGCCAATCCAAGGGTCAGTGTGACAACAGTGATAGTGAGGACCGTTACGACTCGGATAACGGGACGAATAGCCAGGATGTTCATGACGTGCTCCTCCGTCGAGTAGATGTCGTAGCGCGAATGGCGGACAGAATGCCACTTAAGATGCCGTCAGCCACCAGCCCGCGAATTCGTTCAATGTCGATGGCCAGTACGCGGTCTTCGGTGAGGCGAGAGACTCGCCGCCGAATGTATTGAAGGGCGCGGCGGCTGCCAATTCCGGGTTGAAGCGGACGGTGAAGATCCACCCCTTGCGCGGCGCACATCAGCTCGATGGCCAAAATATATTCCACGTTCGATACGACCTGCCGGAGCTTCAACGCCGAACCCATCCCCATACTGACATGATCCTCCTGGTTTCCTGATGTGGGAATCGAATCGACCGATGCCGGATGAGACAAGACTTTATTCTCCGATGTCAGCGCTGCGGCCGTGACCTGCGCCAGCATAAAGCCGGAGTGCAAGCCTGGCTGTGGACTGAGAAATGGCGGCAGATCGCCGTATTCCGGATTGATCAACCGTTCGATCCGGCGCTCGGAAATACTGGCCAGCTCGGTCATCGCAATCGCGAGATAATCCAAGACCAACCCTAATGGCTGCCCATGGAAGTTGCCTCCCGATACGACCTCGTTTCGATCCGAGAAGACCAATGGATTATCCGTCACGCTGTTGATTTCGATTTCGAGCGCCGCGCGAACGTGATCGAGCGCGTCGCGAACCGCTCCGTGGACTTGCGGCATACATCGAAGGCTATACGCATCTTGCACGCGCGGACAGCCGACGTGTGACGCGCGGATTGCGCTGCCGGTCATCAAGGCGGACAAATTCGCGGCGACGGTTTGCTGTCCGCGATATGGCCGTAATTTCTGAATACGCGGTTCGAAGGCAACCGGCGTGCCTTTGAGCGCTTCCACGGACAGCGCTCCGGCGACATCCGCCGTATCCGCCAACCGTTCACATCGATGAAGTGCCAGCAAGCCAAGCGAGAGCATGGCTTGGGTGCCGTTGACCAACGAAAGTCCTTCTTTGGCTTGTAATTGAAGTGGCTTCAGCCCGGCTTGCGCCAACGCGGTGCGTCCTGGAAGCCGTCGATTCTGAACAAGCGCTTCACCTTCGCCGATGAGTACCAAGGCGAGATGCGCCAACGGGGCAAGATCACCGCTCGCCCCGACAGACCCACGGCACGGAACAATGGGCAAGATGTTACGATTCAGCAGTGTGAGTAAGTACTCCGTCACTAACGGCCGTACTCCGCTGTGGCCGCGTGCCAGCACATTGGCGCGAAGGAGGAGGAGCCCACGGGTTTCTTCGGGAGTCAACGGATTACCGACACCGGCTGCATGACTCCGAACTAAATTGAGCTGCAATTGGGCGATATCGGAAAGAGAAATACGCTGATCGGCAAGCTTGCCGAACCCTGTAGTCACGCCATAAACCGGATCGGGGTAAGTGAGGACGCGTTGGATGACGCGGTGGGCGGCATTCATCCGTCGCGCGGCTTGAGGTGACAACCGAACCGGCCATTTTTCGTGGACCACTTTGAAAAACTGCTCGGGAGTCAGATCTTCTCCGGTGAGAGAGAGTGCTGAGGTTTTTGAGCGTCGTGCGGCGGGACTCATCGAGCCGATTATAGCCCTTTGGCGGTTTCTCATGCTAGGATGCCACCGATGGAGGTACTCTTATCGAAAGATGTGCTCTCGGGCCTTGTCATCTTTTCCGTCGTTGGATTTATTGGAAGCCTGGTGGCCATCCCGTTGATCCTGGTGCGACTGCCTCCACACTATTTTGACGAACGCCATCCGCGAAAATGGATGGAGCATCATCATCCCGCGCTGAGACTTATTGGCCACGTCGCCAAAAATGTCGTCGGATTCGTCCTGCTGGCGGCCGGCATCGCGATGTTGGTCCTGCCTGGGCAGGGAATTCTTACTATGTTGATCGGCATTTCCCTTGTCGATTTTCCCGGAAAACGCCAGTTGGAACGGAAACTCATCGGTCAGCCAACCGTCCTGAATACCATTAATAAAGTGCGCGAGAAGTTCGGACAACCGCCGCTGACCGTCGCACATCATTCATAGTCACCTCGTCACCTTCGTCATGGCTGAAGC
Source organism: Nitrospiraceae bacterium (assembly GCA_035273145.1). Taxonomy (GTDB): domain Bacteria; phylum Nitrospirota; class Nitrospiria; order Nitrospirales; family Nitrospiraceae; genus JAICXS01. Next base: position 13,072 of record DATEPO010000127.1, on the reverse strand, counting down.
TGGAACCCTCACACGCAGGACGCTCTATTTGATCGACGGGAGCGCCTACATCTATCGGGCGTTCTTTGCGCTGCCCCCGCTCTCCAATTCAAAGGGTCAGCAGACAAATGCCGTCTACGGCTTTACCACGATGCTGCTGAAAGTCCTGCGCGAACATACTCCAGATTGTCTAGCGGTCGTGTTCGACGAAAAAGGGCCGACGCAGCGGCACGAGGAGTTCAAAGCGTACAAAGCGCAGCGGCCTGACATGCCTCACGGCATGCAGGCGCAGATTCCGTTGATTCACCGGGTCGTGGAGGCGATGGCCGTGCCGGTGATTCGGCAAGTCGGGCTTGAAGCGGATGATCTCATCGGCACGCTCGCGCACAAAGCGGAAGCCGCGGGGCTTGACGTCGTGATCGTGACCAGCGACAAGGACATGTTTCAACTGCTCACGCCGGCCGTTCGTATTTACGATCCGGTGAAGGATAAATGGTTCGGCGAGGCCGACTGTCAAGAGCGGTTTGGCGTGGAACCGGCCCGGGTGGTGGAAGTCATGGGCCTTATGGGAGACAGCATCGACAACATCCCGGGGGTCAAGGGCATTGGGGAGAAAACGGCCACGAAGCTGATTACTCAGTTCGGAACCATTGAAGAGCTGCTTCGGCGGGTCGACGAAGTGACGCCGACCAAAGTGAAACACCTGCTGCTGGAGCAATCCGATAATGCCCGCTTGAGCCGCCGCCTTGCGACCATTCAGGTCGATTGTCCGATTGAGTTTGATTGTGACGCGTTCAGGCTGATGCCGCCGCCGTCGGAACCGCTCATCGCGCTGCTGCGCGAGTTGGAGTTTTCGACGCTGCTCAAAGCGATTCAGCCCTCGGCGGTCTCCGAGGCAGTGGGCGCCGACTTCATCACATTGCAAGATGACGCGGCAGCCCGAGCGTGTGTGGACATGGCGATTGCAACGGACATCGAATCGCCGATCGCCCTTCACTGCACGTTGACGGAACCGATGGGCGTGCGGACGAAGCTGCGAGGGATGGCGTTGAGCTTGCCGAATGGAAAGACCGTTTTTGCCAAAGTCGAGGGGGACGGATTACTTCCCGCGCCGATTTTAGATCTGCTGAAGAACTCAGCTCGGCCCAAAGCGCTCCATGATGTGAAGCCGGCGCTCTTGGCTACGCTACGTAGCGGCGTGATGCTCGCGCCTCCATGGTTCGACACGATGATCGCCACGTATTTATTGAACCCGAACCGGCGAAATTACACATTGCAGGCGGTCGCTCTCGATGTCATCGGATATCATCTTGGTTCGACGAGAGCCGACAGAATGGATCAGCCTTCCGCTGATTTATTCGATCAGCCTGATCCCTCTGCTCCCGATGCGGCTGAAGCCGCTGCCGTCATTGCCCGCCTGGTGCCTGTTCTAAAAGATCGGCTGGTGGAGCAGGGCAGTTGGTCGTTGTTCCAAGAGGTCGAAATGCCGCTGGTGCCGGTGCTCGCGGAAATTGAACGCAATGGATTCGCGCTCAATGTCGACGTACTCTCTTCGCTCGGCAAGGAATTGGACCATGAAATGGATCGTATCAACTGTACGATCACGGCGCTGGCCGGTGAGTCGTTTAATCTCAATTCACCGAAACAGCTTGCCACGATCTTGTTCGACAAGCTCGGCCTAAAACCGATTCGTAAAACCAAGACCGGCTACTCCACGGATGAAGATACCCTGACCCAATTGGCGACGCAGCATGAGCTTCCGGCTCACATTCTCGCCTGCCGCAGCTTGAGTAAACTGAAATCGACTTACATCGACGCGCTGCCGGCGCTGGTGAATCCGGAAACGGGACGCCTGCATACATCGCTGAACCAAACCGTGGCGGCCACGGGCCGTTTGTCATCGACCGAGCCCAATCTACAAAATATTCCCGTGAAGGGGGAATACGGCCTGCGGATTCGGGAAGCGTTTGTCGCCGTGCCGGGCCATGTCCTCATTGCGGCGGACTATAGTCAAATCGAGCCGCGCATCTTAGCGCACCTTTCGCGCGACGCACGTCTGCTCGAAGTGTTCGAGCAAGGCGAAGACATTCACACGGCTACCGCTGTCGATATCTTCAACCTGGTGCCGGAACAGATCACTCGAGACATGAGGCGCATCGCTAAGACGGTTGTCTTTGGAATTCTGTATGGGATTAGTCCGTTCGGGCTGTCGCAGACCCTCGGCATTCCTCAACAGAAGGCGCGGGAATACATCGAGGCCTATTTTGCGCGGTATGCAGGCGTGAAAGCGTTTATGGATCGTACGCTTGAAGAGGCGAAGCGAACCGGCTATGTCACCACGATTTTAGGCCGCCGCCGACCGATTCCTGAATTGAACAGTCCGGATGCGACGCAACGCGGCTTCGGCGAGCGCATGGCCATTAACAATCCGATCCAAGGCTCTGCCGCCGATCTCATCAAGATGGCGATGATCTCTGTCAGCCGCAGATTGCGGACTGAACTGCCCAGCACGAAGATGATCCTCCAGGTTCACGATGAACTCATTTTTGAAGCCCCCGAAGCCGATCTGGATAAAGCCAAGCAGCTTGCCAAATCCGAAATGGAACAGACCGGCGTTCGTTTTGGCCTTACGGTACCGCTGAAGATCGATATCGGCGTCGGTTGCAATTGGCGCGAAGCCCATCCGTGATTCGTGGTGGTGCTCGCCGTTGTTCTGTTTTTAGCAGGTTCAGTTTCCCAACTCGTGAAGAGCTGTACTATGTCGCGCGCACTGTCGTGTTCAGCTTTTCCGTCGGCGCGTTGGCCGCCGAAGAAGGTCATGCATCCGTAACCATGCGGACGAATTTCGGATCAGCCGATCTGAAAAGACCGTGACGCGCTTGCGCACCGTCTGTGTTGCAGCGGCTTGCGGCAATGCCAAAGGAGGAGACATCACCCTTGACTTAGAAAGCGGTGTCACGGTCTGGACGGAGCTGAATAAGGCTCCACGGGTTGGAACCCGCCGCGTGATGAAAACGGGTGATTTTAGTTTCTTTGAAGATCTGAAGGAATGAGGGTTCGAGTTGGACCAATGATTGTGGTCTCCGCTCGCCTCGTTTTGACCGGGCTACAAGAAGCTGCCTTTAGATGTACGAAAACAGTTCAAGCAGAAATTTGAAATGCTGATATCGTTAAATCTCACCCGCCTCTCTCACATAAAACGAATGAAAGACACGGATGGTATTTGGGAAGCCAGTATTGATATGTATCATCGGTTTACAGTTAAGGAAAAAGGCGGACTCGCTTGCGAGTGATTGGGCCTGCGTTCTTCGCAATCTATGACACAAGAAGCTTAAAAAAATTATGGAATATCTTGTCCATTGCCGAGCGCACCGACAATCTCCCTCGAATTGAATAACATCGCAGTCATTCTCGTATAGGCCGCATGGCCGTAGATGTGATCTTTCGCGCTGCTGGTTGCCGTCGAATCTTTATAATCGACGAGCAAGCACTGACCATCGTTCTGACAGCGCACGCTTTTGCGGGCACATTCGAGCCAGCGTTCGAACCCTTCGTAGGGTTCTAGGAGTTCCCATAAGGCTTTGTTGGCCGCCTTTGCTTCGGGTGATGCCGGCATGGCGTCGGTTCCAGCGATGGCGACTTGCTGAACATAATCTCCGCCCCAGGCAATCGGCATTTCCATGGTAATCTGCGGCAGTTCCATCTTGGCGAGCCAGCGTTTTCCGTCCACCCGCATGGGGCGATGGTTGACAATGTGTAGGAGTTTGCCCAGCCCGGACGGGTCCCACCCATAGCGTACCGGTGTCCCGAACGTCACGACGTCGAGCATGACATCATAGAATGTATGCCGGGACGGCTGCTCGATCAATTCGATGGCTTCGGTCGATGCTCCTGTTTCTTTGGCGTAGTCCTTGAGTATTTGCAACAAGGAGGCGCGCCCGGCGGACTCATGGGGCGCCAATAGGTTGGAAGCCAACGCCATGACGAGGCCGGCATGGCCATGAGCGTGCACCAACATACGATCGCCGGGCCCGAGTTGCTGGTCGATGGCAAGAGTGCGGAGCCGATTGATTACGTGTAGCGCTGCTTGTGATCGGCCAAGATGATGATGTTCGGACGACCATAATAGGCGCTCACAGCGTATGGGTCGTTCCGTTGATCGGTTGATGGCTTTCGTGAACAGTTCGACGTAGGCGTGAGAAAAGTTCGCCGCGTCTGCGGCTTGCTCGTCGATCAGCCGTTTGGTGGAGTCATCATCTGTGAAGGGCGGAGTCTGTCCGCCTTTCAAGAATGGCACGCCATTGGTTCCTTCGCGCATGAGTGCCAGGAGTGCGTCCAAGCCGGCGATCCCGCGGGAGTATCCTCGCTTCAAGCCTCCCACTTCGTCCAGCCGCTGCATGCCGAAGAGGTCGGTGCCAAGAACAGTTCCATGCAAAAACACAATCACCCGAACGCCCGCCTGAGCAAGTTGAGCGCCCATTGCAGCCATTGCATCTTGCCAGGCCAAGGAGTCCGGCGGCGCACCGATGATCAGTTCCCGATAGCCGACTCGATCTCCCGGGTCGGATCTCGAATAGGCGGCGTGCTGGAAGTTATTCCCGACCGGCATAACGAATCATTACCTGAAACCAGCCCGATCTTCAATTAGGTGGTACCTCAGCTAAGTGCTGAATCGCTTGCCGCCGAGAATCTATCCAGCCCTACGAGGGTTGACCGGCTGAAAATGCGCGTGATAAGTTACAAGGCTTCCGTCTATGGAACACCTTAACACAGTTGGTAGGTATGCACTATTTTAGATCGGGCGTGATTCTTACAACGGTTTTCGCGATAGGCCTTTTCCTTGGCGTCACGACTGCGCCTGTTGGCTATGCCGCGAAGACCGGTGCAGGTCCATCTCATAACGGCAAGAACGGGTCTCAGCCTGACATTCAGCCGGAGCATGTCATCCTGTTCGTCCTCGAAGGGGTTGGAAAGGATTCCGTCAAGAGCGGCGCGATGCCGGTGCTGAGCCGGCTCGTGAAGGACGGATCGGTAACGTGGTCGGCTACTGCCGTGACACCACCGCTTCGACTTCCGACCATGGCGTCGCTCTTTACCGGCATGCCGGTCGAAAAGCATGGGATCACGTGGAACGCCTTCGACTTTATTCGAGGCTATCCCCGGCCGCCCACGGTGTTTGACTACCTGGATTTGAGCGGCGGCAAGGACAGCGCGATTTTTTTCATGGATGAATCATTCTATCAGTTGGCGAAGCCGGAGCCCTATACGGATTATCAAATGTGCGGTCCACTGAAGCCTGAATGCAGCCCTGCCACCCTGGTTAACTACATTCGCCAGTATTTTAAGAAAGCGACCAGTGGGCATGGCTATGGCCATGCGATTCTGTCGCTTCCGCATTTTCTGGTCGTCCATTTGCCGGAACCGGTTCGAGCGGGCGAGGCCGGTGGGTGGAATTCAAAAGCGTATCGGGACGCGTTAAAGACCATCGATGCGGCGATGGGGTCCGTGTTGGATCTCTACAAAGAGCTCGGGTTGTTCGATCGGACGACGATTCTCGTGACCTCACTCAATGACATGGGAACAGCACCAACAAAAGACGATGGTCAACAGACAACAGCGTCGAAACCGCATGTGTTATGGTTGGCTTCCGGTGCCGGCATTAAGGCCGGTCATACCATTGCTCAGCCTGTGTCGATCCTGGACACCGGCGCCACTGTCTTGCGAGCGCTGGGATTAGAAACCTATACGGAATGGGACAGTCACCCGGTTGAGGAAATCTTTCGATCGCCCCGGACAGCTGCGACCGTCCAAGATTCATCTCCCTCGGTCGTTCAGTAGTGACACTCATGCCACGCATTAGCCGGCTTTTCACGTTCTGTGCATTCCTCATCGTCACCGCGGGCGCCGTAGTTGCGATTGCGATCAGTGAGGCCGGTCCCCCGCCTGCTTACACGAAGGAACATACCATTACCATCGATGCCACCACGCTGCATCCTCCGAGCTGGTGGTATGTGCCGGGTGTCACCCCGCTTATCTGGAGCATGGACCCTGAAAACACCGAAGCGTACCGTACGAGTATCGTGCGGGAGCTGAAACTTAAGCCCGGCTCGTATCGATTTGGGACATTCACGTTTGACTTTCCGTTTACCGTCAACCTGGACGGGGTGTTGGAATTTCCGACGACGCTGGATCAATGCGTGTCGGGGCGGGGAAGTCAAAAGTTGACGATCCGATGCAGCAGAACGCAGCCGTATGGTGGTCAGCCTGAATATTCTGTCAAATAGTTGTAAGAGGTTCTCCAATGACTCCCGCCATTGACGATTTGCTTGAAGCGCTCGAAGATGTCGATGATGCGACGCGAGAAGAGGCGGCGAAGGCGCTCGTCGAATTTGCCGACCCCACTACGCTGGAACCGTTGCTCCAGGCCTGCACCGATGATTTCTGGTCGGTGCGAACATTTGCAGGATGGGCTGTGGCCAAGATCGGCGGTCCAAAGGCGCTCGAAGCGCTGATCGGTCTCTTCAATGATCCCATCATGGAAGTCCGCAATGAGGCCGTCGCGGCGATGGCCCACATGGGCAAGGCGTCCGTAGAGCGGCTCATTCAGGCATTGAAAGATGAACGATGGCGCGTGCGTGAGCATGCGGCGAAGGCGTGCGGGGACATTAAGGACGCTCGAACGGTGGACCCCTTGATCGCGGCGTGCCGCGACCGCGACGGCGCGGTCAAAAGCGCAGCGGCCGAAGCGTTGGGCAAAATCCGTGCTGAAAAAGCCGTGCCGGCGTTGGTGAAATTATTCAGGGATACGTCGAAAACCGTTCGGGAGACGGCCGGAACCGCGCTGGTGGCAATCGGAGAGCCATCCGTCGATCCATTGTTCGACGCACTAGCTGATAAGGATTTTGTCGTTCGGTGCCATGCGGTCCGCGCGTTGGGCGGCATGACGACCGACTACCAGATCGGTCGGTCTTGGGTGAAGCATCCCAAGGTGGTCGATAAGCTGCTCGACATGTTAAAGGACCCTGATCGCGCTGTTCGTGAGGACGCGACCATCGCGTTGGGCATGATCGGCGACCCGCGCGCCGTCGATGGTCTGATTGAAGCCATGAAGGACGGGGCGGTCAAGCGGCATGCCATCATGTCGCTGGGTATGATCGGTGACGCACGGGCACTCCCTCCGGTGCTGGCTGCCTTGAAGGGTAAGGGCATTCCGCAGGATGGGACGCCGACTCCTGGTTGTATCGTCAGCGAAGAAGCATTTATCAAGGAAGCGGCCGCGACGGCTTTGGGGCACTTTCGCGATCCGCATGTGATTCCCAATCTCATCATGCTGTTGAAAGATGCCAACCTGCGCGATCGCGCGTCGGCGTCGCTGGTGCTGATCGGGGATACGGCGATCGAGCCATTGGTGGCGTTCCTGCACGATCCCAAAGCTTCCGAAGTGGAAACGGAAGGCGAACGCGTCATGTCGTTTGCGACGAGCCGGCTGACCTTAGCCGACGCGCTCAAGCAGGTCGTCCTCGAGACCCTCAAGAAGCTGGGTTGGGAACCGCCTGAAGCCGACGAAGCGGTCAATTCGAGCGAAGCGGACAACCTGCGCGTCAATATGCCGTTGGGAGACACCGGCCGCTTCGGGCCGTCCGGGGATCTCGCCAAAGGGGCCATGTAACGACGCGGCTCTTATTGGTATCACCATGGCGGACAGCGTGCTCGAACAGATTGCGGCGCTGAAGGATGAAGACTGGGCCGTCCGTGAGGAAGCGGCCGCGACCTTGGGGGCCTTTCGCGATGCGCGGGCCGTCGGGCCGCTCGTCCAATTGCTCGGCGATGAAGATCGAGCCGTACGTGAAGCGTCCAGGCAGTCCCTGACGGCTATCGGGGAGGCGGCCGTTCCTGCTCTTGGCCGTTGCCTAGAGGGCGCCACCCTCACGGTGCAGGAATCGGCTGCATCTATTTTAGCGACGATCGGAGATATCCGTGTACTGGATGTTCTCATCAGTGCACTGATCAGCACCGATTGGATCGTGAGGATGCACGCGGCAAAAGGTCTGGGCCGGATTGCTGATCCTCGCTCTGTTTCTCCATTGATGCCGTTGCTCCAAGATAAGGTCAAGGCCGTTCGCGTGGAAGCGTCGGAGGCCCTTTCCCGGATCGGTCAAGCCGCTGTGCCGCCTTTGCTTGAAGCGCTGCAGAGCAAGGAATGGCTCGTAAAGCTGCATGCCATTGAAGCGCTGGGTAAGATGCGATCCCGGGACACGGTCGAGCCCCTGTTGTCGGTCTTATTTAATGACCCGGATACTGCGGTGCGAACGGACGCCGTACGTGCGCTGGGGGATATCGGAGACTCGCGTGCGGTCGACTTTCTTCTCACGGCGCTGAATGATCTCGACGTGCGGCCGGTCGCCGTGGAATCCCTTGGCAAAATTGGCGACCGGCGGGCCGTGCCGGCGCTCGTAAAAATCGTGAACGGATCGAGCCGGCCGGATCACAGCCGTCCGCTTGACGGATGTGGCGATCGATGGGATCAGGAGATGATCGTCATGGGATTTGCGGTGCGTGCCTTAGGCGACATCGGCGACGAGACGGCAATTCCGGCTTTGATCGCCGCACTACGCTCCACCGTGACCCGTTCTGAGTCGTCCACCGCGCTGACGCGGTTCGGTCGGCCCGCCATTCCGTATCTCCTCGAGGTTGTCAAGAAAGAGCGTGACGAGAATATTGTCTATTATGCAAAGGAAGCCCTCAGTCAATTGGGATGGAGAGTGGGACGGATCCAGTGATAAGCGATGAATGATGAGTGACCAACCAGAGCTTCCAAGGTCTTCCATCCTACGTTCAATCACTCATCACTGGTTTGTAAAACCATGCCGAAAGAATCACTCGAAACCCTGATCGCCGAGCTCGTCCACGAAGAGGACTGGCGACGCATGCGCGCTACCGCGGCGTGCCTGGCCGGCGGCCCGAAGGCGGTCGAAGGGTTGATCCACGTCTTGGAGACCGGTCCCTCGCCGTTGAAGATCGAAGCGGCCGGCATGCTGGCGAGGGTCAAAGATCCCCAAGGCGGTGCCCCATTAGTGCGTCTCTTGAATGATGAAGACCCTGCTGTGCGGAAAGCCGGCGCGATGGCGCTGGAACAGTTGGCCGGCGTTATGGATACTGTGGCGGCAACGGCGCTCGTTCAGCAGTTGCACGAGAGCCGAGACGACGAGCAGCGGAACGCGATCATCCATCTTCTGGGTGTCACGCCGACGGCAATCCAACCGCTCACCGCTTTGCTGAAACATTCAGATGAAACCGCTCGTCTAACGGCAGCCGATATTCTTGAGCATCTCTTAGATCCGCGTTCGGCGGATGCCTTGGTCGACGCAATGACGGATTCTGTTCTGCAGCACATCGCAGTGCGAACCCTCAAGAAGCTGAGTGCAATCCGCGAGCGCATCGACCAGGCGTTCGACGCCTTGAGGAATGTCGAAGAATCATCTGAGCGAGAAGATGTGCGAATGTCCACCGTCATCGATCTGTTGGGAATTGGCCGTCCCAGCGTTGAAATTCTCATTGGATATTTGAATGATGAGGATTGGGTGGTCCGTGAAGCGGCGGTGGACCTGCTCGGGAAAATCGGTGATGTGCGCGCAGTAGAACCACTGATGGAGCGGCTCCGTTCGGACAAGGATACCGGAGTGAAAGAGCTGGCCCTGAAGGCCTTGGGGCTGATCGGAGATGCACGTCCAGTGGACCTCTATGTGGAACTCATTCCGATTCGTCCGCTGCGGGTCTTCGCGGTCGAAGCATTGGCAAAAGTGAAAGATGCCGAGTGTCTTCGGCCTTATGCGGATTTATTCGAGCGGTTACAGACGGATCGTGACGGCTTGATTTCCTATAATGCGGGCGTCATTGTGAATAAGTTGCAGGCGATGGCGGCACAAGAAGACGCGGTCACGCAGGCAGCAGGCCACCAAGATGAGGATGAGTGAGATGGAGCATACGGATCGTATCAGTCAGTTAGTATCTGCTTTACGCGATGAGAATGAAGCGTTGCGCGATCACGCGGCGGCCAGCCTTGGACAAATGGGCATGGATGCCCTGCCGCAACTCATGGCGCTCCTTGCCGATGAGGACGTCGTGATTCGGGAAGCGACGACGAGTGCAATTGTGCGCATGGGTCCCGTCGTGGTCGAGCCGATGATTGAGGCGATGCAGGATGACGAATGGTCGGTTCGCGAACAAGCCGCCTCCGCACTCGGCAAGCTCAAAGACCCTCGTGGCGTGGAGCCGTTGGTAAAAGCTCTGAAAGATCGAGACGGCGCGGTGCGAACCGCCGCGGTGTGGGCGCTGGAACGGCTGGGCGATGCGAGAGCTGTCCCTGGCCTGGTCGAGGCGTTGGCCGACGGCATGGTTCGGGAGGACGTCGCGCGAGTCTTAAAAAAGATCGGTGATGTGCGAGCCGTGGAAGCGTTGATCGACGGCCTGATGGGCAACAACTGGATGGTCCGCCGCCATGCGGCGGAGGCGCTGGGGAAAATCGGCGACACCCGGGGGGTTGAGCCGCTGATGGGCGCGCTGAAGGATGAGGATTGGTTGGTGCGCCGAAATGCCGCAGAGTCGCTGGCTCGGCTGGGGGACAGACGGGCGGTCGATTCTCTCGTCCCCTTGCTTGAAGATGAAAACGAAATGGTCCAGGAAACGGCGGAAGGCGCACTGGGGAGCCTGGGCTGGAAACCGACAAACCCATAACGAAAAGGATGCACCATGGCCGACGAGGCTCCGATCAAGCTCATACAGATTGGCCCCAAAGGGGGAGAAAAAAAAGACGGGTTTAATCTCGTCACGGAAAAAGTCGTGTCCGTCAATCCGGCGGCGAAGCAACTTGAAGTCGAATTACTGGCCTATGACGGCAAGACGGTGGTGCTGGATGTCGATGATGAAGCACTCGAGGATCTGAAGAAGCTGAAGCCTGGTGACGGCGCCACCATTCGCGTAGTTGAAGAAAACGGCAAGCGGATCGCCAAAAGCTTCCGCATCCGCTCCAAAGATCCCAATGCCGCCAAAGCCGATGCGATGCTGCTGGATCTCAAAGATACGCACTGGCTCAATCGCAAGTATGCGGCGGAAAGTTTAGGCGAGCTGAAAGATATTCGCGCGGTCGGGCCCTTGGTCGAGGCCCTCTCGGATGAAGTCGGTGATATCCGGCAGCGGGCCTATGACTCCCTTATCAAGCTCGGCGGGCAAAGTGTTTCTCAGCTCATTCCGTTGCTGGTTTCGGACGAGGATGAGTTGCGGCAATCCGCGACAGAAATTATTCGCAAGATCGGCAAGCCGGCTGTTGAGCCGTTAGCCACGGCACTGGGGGAAGCCGACGACCGACTCAAGACTCGAATCATGAAGGTGCTCGATCGAATGGGCTATAAGCCGAAGGTCAAAGAAGAGAAGGCAGATATCAAGCAGCTTGGTCAAGCGGCCATTTAAGTTGCCGTGAGCGGATTTTGAAGTGGCCGTCCGATTGAGATGTAGTGAAATCCCAACGCGGCCATCCGGTCGGGATCGTAGACATTTCGAAGATCGATGAACAGCGGCTGTCGCAAGGCCGATTTGATCTTCGGCAAATCCAAGTTTCTGAACAGATTCCACTCCGTCATGAGTACCAGTGCATCCGCGCCGCGAGCCGCATCATAGGCGTCCGCACACGGGATCGCCGTGCGCAGCAGCTTCGAGCCTTCTTCCATCGCGGCCGGATCGTAGACTCGCACGGTACACCCCTCAGCGAGCAAGCGTTCCGCGATGGCGATGGCTGGGGCGTCGCGTAAGTCATTTGTGTTGGGTTTGAACGAGAGTCCCAGCAAAGCCGCCGTTTTCCCTTTCAGTCCGCCCATCGCCGTCTGGATCTTCTCCACCATCAGCAACCGCTGCCGCTCGTTCACCCGAGCGGTCGCGCGAGCAATCTCCATGTTACACCCGACCTTCTCCCCCGTCTGAATCAATGCGGAGACATCCTTGGGGAAGCACGATCCTCCGAACCCAGGGCCGGCATGGAGAAACTTGGAACCGATCCGATGATCCAATCCCATGGCTTTGGCCACGATTTGCACGTCGGCATTTACCCGCTCGCAGAGGTTGGCCATTTCATTGATGAATGAGACTTTTGTGGCGAGGAAGGCGTTGGAGGCGTATTTGATCATTTCCGATGTGGCAATGTCGGTCACGACAAATGGCGTTTCAATAAGGTATAGCGGACGATAGAGATCTCTCATAATCGCAACCGCTTCGGCGCTGTCAGCTCCGATGACGACGCGGTTGGGGCGTAAAAAATCTTCGATGGCAGAGCCTTCGCGGAGAAATTCCGGATTCGACACGATGTCGAAGCGAGACGGCTTCGCCTGATGGGCGCGGATGACCTCGCGCAGTTTTTCCCCTGTTCCCACGGGGACTGTTGATTTGGTGACGATCACTTTGTAGCTCGTCATGGCCTGAGCAATGCCGCGTCCGACTTCTTCGACATAGGAGAGATCAGCCGAACCGTCAGGGCGCGTGGGCGTGCCGACCGCAATGAAGATAACTAAGGCGTCCTCAACGGCTTTCGTAATGTTCGTGGTGAAATGGAGGCGGTTTTCCTTGAGCCCCTTAGCGACCAGCTCCGCGATGCCGGGTTCATAGAATGGCACGTCCCCTTTCTCCAGCCGCGCGATCCGTTTGGCATCGATATCGACACACGTTACTTGCAAACCGAATTCGGCAAAGCATGCCCCGGTCACCAACCCGACATAGCCCGTACCCATCACGCTGATATACATGGAACTCCTGCATTGTAAGAAAGAGAAATATACGAGACGCTCTTGTAGCGAAAGTATAGCAACAGGGTGTCAGTGTCGCAAGAAGCTCACGTGCGAACATGCTATTGTAGCGAGACGCCATTTCATTGACAGAAGTTTTGCCTGTTCAGTACAATCGCCTTTCTTTCTGGGCATGCTGAGGCTTCCAATGAGTAGGCAAAGTGGTCTTCTGCTGCGGCCATTGGCCGTCATGATGAATCGAAATATCAGGACGATCCATCCCGAAGCCATGTTGGTTGAAGCCGCCACGTTGATGCGGAATGCCC
>DATEPO010000126.1:0-2666 GCA_035273145.1 Nitrospiraceae bacterium | reverse complement strand
GAAAATCGGCCATCATCGCAGCGGGGCAGAATTCTGAGTCGCAATGCCCAGGAAGGAAGCAAGTGCCTCATCCATCACGATAGGCAACATGGAGACTTGATCGTGTAATCCGGCGAGTGGCCGATAGGGCCATCGTACTGTGCAGGAGGTAAGCGACTTGTGAAGAAGACGGTTCATGTCCTGGCTCTCTAGTTTACTCTCGCGATCTTCGAGCGTAGCATACCGGACACCGACATATGGAAGAGGACCCGCTGTGTTGTTGTCCGGGCGTTCCTCAGCGGCGAGAATTACACGTTCCGCCGCGCCGATGTCAAACATACTTAAGTCAAGCGACGGATATTCGCAACATCCCGAGACATCCTAACGGAGGCGCCATGAAGAGCAACCCCAGGCAGTTCGTCAAAACACCCGACCTGCTCCAAGGCTGGACGTCGCCCGGTCCGATGCCCACGCGAATCGTCTCGAACGAGGAATTTCCGCCCCTCCCTCAGACGGACGAGCAGGCCCGAGTGGAACAGTTGCTCATCACGTCAAGTGCGCGGGCGAGTCACCGATTGGGGATCAGCCGCCGGAAGTTTTTACAGACGACCGGTGGAATGGCCGCGGCCTTTCTGGCAATGAATAGCGTGTTCGGCAGGTTTTTTGATATCGGTGAGGTGGAATTGATGGAGACGGCCGCATTTGCCGAGCAGAACGGCGAGCCTTTTTTTATTTTCGACGTGCAGACGCACTATGTCAGCACGGGCTACGATCCGCGCAATGAAGAGGCGGAGCGCAAAGGGGCCGTGACGAAGCAGGGGCTGCTGGCGCTGCGGAAACGGGCACGGGACATGGGCGTCAATCCCAAACTTCAGGCCGATACGGGAACGCTGCAGGATCTCTCCTGGGAGCATTTCATTCGAGAGGTGTTTCTGGACAGCGAGACCTCGCTGGGCCTGATCAGCACGCCGCCCGGGCCCTATCCTCAGCTCGCCGTCGTGCCGCCTAAGGAAATGACCCACATCCGAGATGAGATCAACCGCGTGGCCGGCTCCCAACGCATGCTTGCGCATGGACTCGTCACCCCCCAGCTTGGCCGGACGGATCGGGACTTCATGGCGCAACAGGTCGAGCAGTTTCACGTCGATGCCTGGAAGGCATATACCGGCGCCGCCCCGAAAGGGCATACCGAGGGCTGGTGGATGAACGATGAGAAGATCGCCTACCCCATGCTCGAGAAGGCGAGAGAACTCAAGATACCTCGCGTCTGTATCCATAAGGGCTTGCCGCTGGGACCGGTAGAGGATTACAACCATCCGCGTGATCTCATCAAGGCCGCACAGGACTTTCCCGACATCCAATTTATTGTCTATCATGCCGGCTTTCGCGGATTGCCCGGGGTGAAAGAGACGTTCGCCCGGACGGGAGAAATTCCCTGGACCTCGGAGTTTTGCAACATGAAACGAGCCGTACCGGCGATCAGCAACATTTATATGGAGCTGGGCTCGACCTTCGGACAACTCGTCAGCAGCCAGCCGCCGCTCTGTGCCCATCTGTTAGGCCAGATCATCGGCGCATTCGGCGCCGATCATGTCCTCTGGGGCACCGATTCCATCTGGTACGGAACGCCGCAGTGGCAGATCGAGGCCTTCAAGCGCTTTCAGATTCCCGACGACATGATCGAACGAAACGGCTATCAACCGCTCGGCCGAGACGTCAAAGGTCAGATTTTCGGTCTCAACGCGGCCCGGCTCTTCGGGATCGACGTAGCAGCACCGCGCACCCCCGTGCCGAAGGATGTGCTCAGCCGAATCAAGATCGCATATCAGGAAGAAGGTCCGGCGCCAACGCATCGGTTTTATGGATGGGTCGTGCGTTGAAAGGAGACCCTCCATGAGCATCGCTTGAGGAGAGAACCGGGGTAGTGTATACAGATTGTAAGTTCCATGGATCAACACGGTGATCGTATCCGGAGGGTTGACGATGAGAATGGTAATCATGCGGGGAGCGATATGGGCTACGGTGCTGATGGCAGGATGGCCGGCATTGGGTTTGGCCCAAACGGTTTCGGGGGCTCGCGCCTTCAGCGGCGGCGTCGCGCCGCTCTTTAGTGTCGCTGGTGACAGCAACTTATACCTGGATAATCAAGGCACCCAGGGGTACATGTACACGCCGGGCAATAATTTCGAATCGTATAATTTTCGCAATCCGACCACCGGACAGTTCTGGACGGGCGCGGTGATGACGCTCGGCCCTCAATTGTCGGTCGGCATTATTCAAGGCGCCAACCAGTCTGGGTCGCCAGTCGTCTTGGTGCCTCCGCCCCGAGATGTGACGACGGCATTAGTGACGCCATTTAGCCTTGGCCAGGTTAATCCGCTGGCTGTTCCCATTACGCCGGCGCAGCAGTTTGGTGATGTCACCCAACCGGTCGGCGCGATTTCCACCCCCGCCGTCGGTTCGGTTGGATTGATGCGCTCGATTCCGCTCGCTCAGCCGATAGGCCGGTCCACCGAGCCATTGAACATTGAGTCGAGCCTGCTCAATCTTCCGTAACAGCTTCGATGTTGTGACCCGTCGAAGACTTCCACCTGTGCACGGCTATCTCGCTTGACGAGGTGTCGAAGAGGACATCTTACACTCGGAGCGGCGCAATATTGTCAGTGACGATTATGTGGTGTGTACTC
>DATEPO010000125.1:0-2050 GCA_035273145.1 Nitrospiraceae bacterium | reverse complement strand
AAGTCACCGAGGCGTGGCGGAAAGCCATCCGACTCTTCATCGCTCAGCATCCGGATGCGGCTGTCAAAATCCCAGCCGAGAATCATGATCGACCGCTCAGCCTGTATTGCCGCCTCCCGGAAGGCGCGATAGTAGTCGGCTCCATCGATCAGAAAGGCCGCGCGCTCTGCCGGGTCGAGACGCCAGCAATTACGCCCGGCGTCAAGGATCGAAGACTGTGGGGGCTGATACGGATAAATCAACACAGATTCCGTGTTTCGCTGATCCATCGGTGCCATGCGAATGTGCAATCGCGATGCCGTTGGGACGGTTAAGCCGCGCCTAAGACAAATCCTCACGTCACTCTATCGTAAAGATCCACATCGCATGAAAGCAGCCCTGATAGCGGAAGGGCCGGTGTCAGAGACAGGATGACACTGAACGACCATGAAGCTGGAGAGTCAATGGACGAAGATTCGATGGGGCGTTATGCACGCGCGAGTGCACCGACAATCTGTGCCGGGCCGGCGTGTGATTCTGGTGCATGGATTAGTCATCTCCAGCCGATACATGGAGCCGACTGCGGAACAGCTTGCGGCGTTGTGCGATGTCTATGCTGTCGATCTTCCCGGGTACGGCCTCAGCGAGAAACCGCCATGCGTCTTGTCCCTGTCCGAACTCGCCGACGCGTTGAGCGAATGGATGAAGGCGGAGGGCTTGACGACGGCTGATTTCGCTGCCAATTCGTTCGGCTGTCAAGTGCTGGCGGAATTTGCGGTGCGCCATCCCGACCACATCGACCGGCTGGTGCTTCAAGGACCGACCATTGACCGGACGGCACGGACGTTCTGGCGGCAGGTTGGCCGCTTGATCAAAAACTCACGGCGTGAATCGCCGAGATTAGGAACAATTATGTTGCGCGATTATGCCCGAGCCGGTTTGAAACGGGTAATTCAGACCGTCACGATGGCGCTGGAGGATCGCATTGAAGACAAGTTGCCCCGCATTTCCATGCCGACTTTGGTGATTCGCGGCGAGCACGATCCGATCGTGCCGCAGAGATGGGCGGAAGAAGTGTGCCGCCTGTTGCCGCACGGCCAATTAGCAGTCATTTCCGGTGCGGCGCACACGTTGAACTATACCGAGCCGTCAAAGTTTGTGAGTGCCATGCGTCCATTTCTCAACCTCTAACAGGATGTTGAAAACAGTCATGATCACACCCGCCCATCCCCGGCGAGCCATGACTCGCCTCATCCCGGTCTTCGTTCTCGTCTCAAAGGAATCCTCAACGTACCCTACGGGAATAGGCGCGCCTGGCGCTGGGCGGGTGAAATATCGGTACGCCTCCGGTTTCTTTTCGGCTGCGGCCTTGCTGACGACCTTTTTGAACATCCTGCGCATTGTTGGCAATCTGGACTACCTGAAGGGTCTCTATGGTAGGAGAACCGAGCTACGTCGCTGATTTCGACTCGGCCACCGGCATGTTACGCGCCTTGAGCCGTTCTGTCGGGGGACAGGACTTTCCGCTCTTAGGCACATTGCCTAGATGGAGCGGAGCGCCTATGAGGGGGCTGGGGGCCGCGATCAATGCCATGCCGCGGTGGCTGCAAGAGCAAGTGTATATCTGGAGCGGATGGTTTGAGGCGGTTTCCGTCCACACGTTGCAGACTATCGATGCCGAACAGGCGGCCGAATGGATGGTGAGCCTATATCCGCAGCGGAAATATCCGGCCGTGGCGATCGGATCGGCGAACGGTGCGGCCACGCATATGTGGGCTGCGATGGGCATTCCGTGGCTCCCGCAAACGTTCCTCGTGCCGGTGGCCCGCTCCGGCGTCCATCCCGATGAGCCGCAACAGGATCTCGAATGGGGCCGAGAGCCGGCTAGAATTGTGCTGCAACGCAATCCGAACGTGCAACTGCATCATATGCACGATCCGGTGCAAGATCGGCTCATGATCCAGCGGATGACCTATTTTCGGTTCAAACGCCTCACGCTCGGTCCGGCCTATGAAGCGTTTCTCGATCGGTGTCTCGAACCGGGCGGGACGATTTTTCTCATGGATTGTCG
>DATEPO010000124.1:0-3967 GCA_035273145.1 Nitrospiraceae bacterium | reverse complement strand
GGATCGACAAAACATCGCCATGAGTTGCTGTACCGCGACTTCCTCCGGTCCATTGGCGTCGCCGTGCATGAGGCGATGGCCGGTGCCATGCTGCCGTCGACACGCGCCTACCTCGACGGCATGGAGCAGCTCTACAGTAGCGGCAACCATGCGTGCGCGCTCGGCGCATCCTTCGGCCTGGAAAATATGGCGATCACAATGTGGGATCATTTAATTCCAGGGCTGCAAAGACTTCACAATACTCGATACCCGGGAATGGACATGACCTATTTCACGTTCCATCGTGAACTTGAGTCGACGCACGAAGCGGCGATGGAAAAGGCGGTGGCGGCGATGGAGACCGCGCCGGGTCTTGAGTCCGGACGGATGTCCGCGGAAGAGCGGGACGAATTTCGCAACGGGATGATGACCGTCTTGGATTATCTCGAAGGCTTCTGGAAGGGATTGAATCGCGTAGAGGCCGCACGCGATGTCGTCAAGCGAGCGTCTTGATCGTTCTGCTGTTCATCGTCTTAAGAGAGAGGCGGTTCGTCCTTTGTGAGCGGAGTCGCCACGGCGAGAGGCATACATGCCGGAGATCCCCAGGTACGTTGAGCAGGTCAAGGACCGCTATGGCCTGGCGAGTGATTATGCCCTCGCGGCGAAGCTCAGTATTGCCCAACCTGACGCGAATCTGATTCGGCGAGGGCTGAAGGTCCCAAAGCCCGAGCTTTGCATTAAGATGGCCAAGCTGCTGGGTAAGAATCCCGTTGAACTCCTCCTCGCTGCGCAGAAAGATAAGGCGCCGGCACAGGCCAAAGAGTATTGGACACTCGCCTTGACCGCCGTCGATGTCATGCTGCATATCCCCAAGAGCCCCAAATACATCCCTCGAAAAGTTGAAGCGATCGGCCGGGAGTTGCGCCAGCTTGAGTCCCAGACCTTGACCTATGGAGGCGCAGCCGCCAGCGCGGAGGCGGTTCGCTTGATGGAAATAGCGGAACGATCGGTGGATACGCTGATGGAACGCTGGAATATTTGGAAAAAGGGGGAAGCCCTTTATCCCAGCTATCTCTTAGCGAACCAGGCGGCCGTGCGTCGGGGGGTGAAGATTCGCCGGTTGCTGGTCCTGACTCAGCAGGAGATGCAGCGGGCGCCGTTGGTGGCCGATGCCGTGCAGGTGATGGACGATCAGCAGCGTGCGGGCATTAATATTTATTACGCGTTCCGGGAAGAGCTCATCCGATCCCCGGCTTTCCAAAGGTTGGAAGAAGATTTTAAAAAGCATGGCGCCGCTCAGGATCTCAATGCCGCGATGTTCGATGGCGAAATCCTGATTTTTTCTCAATCGTACGGGCAGGTTCCGCTCGGGATGGTCGGAAAACCGACGCCGATCACCATGATCAATGAGTTGACGATCACCTGGAAGCCGGAACTGATACGGGATCTGGATCCGGCTTCACTGTTCGATATGACGCGGTATGTCTTTGAATATGACGGGGCCTCATCGTTTAAGGCGCAAGTGGCGCGTATGAAAAGTGTCTTGCATGAGGATCGATCATGAGATTTCCCTCCGAGCCTTTCAAAATCAAAGTCGTGGAACCGATTCGCCGGACCACACGCGAGGAGCGGGAACGACTGCTCCAAGCGGCGGGGTACAACCTCTTTCAGGTGCCGGCGGAGAGCGTGTACGTCGATCTGTTGACGGATAGCGGCACCTCGGCGATGAGCGACAATCAGTGGGCCGGCTTGATGCTCGGTGACGAATCGTACGCCGGGAGCAAAAATTATTATCATTTCGAGGAAGCGGTCCGCTCGATCTTTGGCTATACGCACGTGATCCCCACGCATCAGGGCCGTATGGCGGAAAATCTTCTGTTTTCCACCGTCGTGAAGCCGGGCATGTGCGTGCCGAACAACATTCACTTCGATACCACCCGCGCCAACATCGAACACCAGCAAGCCGAGGCGCTCGATCTCGTGATGAAGGAGGCGTACGATCCGCACTGCGAGATTCCGTTCAAAGGGAACATGGACCTCGTGCGCTTGGAGGAACTCATCAACCGAGTTGGGCCGGCGCAGATCCCGCTGACTATGTTGACGATCACGAATAACAGCGGCGGCGGCCAGCCGGTCTCGATGGAGAACATCAGACAGACTCGCACGCTGTTGAACCGGTATGGCATTCCCCTCTTCTTTGACGCGTGCCGGTTTGCCGAAAACTGTTTTTTTATTCAAGAGCGAGAATCGGGGTACGCCCGTACATCAATCTTGGACATTGCACGGGAACTGTTCAGTTATGGGGACGGCTGTACAATGTCCGCCAAAAAAGACGGGCTCGTCAATATCGGGGGCTTTCTCAGCCTGAATCATGATCGCTGGGCGCAAGACATCACCAATATGCTGATCCTCGTGGAAGGCTTTCCGACGTACGGAGGATTGGCAGGGCGCGATCTGGAAGTCATGGCCCGTGGACTTTCCGAAGTTCTTGATGAGGACTACCTCCGTTTCCGGATCGGGCAGGTGCGCTATCTGGGAGAGCTGCTGGATACGGCCGGAGTGCCGATCTTAAAGCCGATCGGTGGGCATGCGGTCTATCTCAATGCCAAAGAGTTCCTCACACACGTTCGTCCCGAAGAATTTCCAGCTCAGGCGTTGGCGGTGGCGCTTTATCGGGAATATGGTATTCGAGGGGTGGAGATCGGCACGGTCATGTTCGGCAAGCGAGACGCGGCAACAGGAAGAATGGTCTATCCTGAGCTGGAAATGGTCCGCCTAGCGATTCCTCGCCGAGTCTATACGAATATGCAGATTACCTATGTGGCTGAGTCGATCATCGAACTCTACCGTCATCGCGACATGATAGGAGGGCTGACGATGACGTACGAAGCGCCTGCCCTTCGGCATTTCACGGCTCGATTTCAAGAGCTCACGCCCCGCGCCAACTCTACTCGCCCCGTTAAAAGGTAAGATGTGTTTCAGCGGAGCTCATTATTGAGCAATCTGGCTGACAATCGCCCCCAGGTCTTTGGGATAGAGTACAATTTCAATCCGTCGGTTCGCCGCGCGCCCTTCCTCATTCTCATTGCTTGCGCCGGGTCGAGTGTCTGCATAGCCTCCGGCAGAAATGGCCGTGCGATCCACCCCGCCATCTTCAATGAGATATCGGATCACACTGGTGGCCCGGGCCGTGGACAGCTCCCAATTCGTCGGAAAGCGATCTTTGATCTTGGGTCCGATCGGCACATTATCCGTATGGCCTTCAATACGAATCTGTTTATCCGCTACGTGCTTGAGCACGTCCCCGACCTGCTTGAGCACTTTCAAGCCCTCCGGTTTGATATCCGCCTTGCCCGAATCGAACAGGACCCGATCGACCATATTGATGGTGAGTTGATCTCTCACTTGTTTAATCGTGATGTTGCCCTTTTCGATCTCGTCCTTCAGGGACTTGGTGAGGTCTCCATGGGTTTTCGTCAACCGCTGAATTTCTGCTTCCTTGGCGGCGTGCTCTTGCTCAAGCCGCTGTTTGTCGGCGGCTTCTTGTCTCAATCGCTCCTGTTCCTGCTTTAATAGCGCTTGAAGCCGGTCCTGATCTCGATGGAGTCGTTCCAATTCCTGATCACGCTCCGACACGGTGGAGTTCAGACTGGCGAGCTTCGGCTCAGCGGCCTTCAATAAATCCTGGTGTTGGTTAAGATCAGCCGCTAAGCGATCACGCTCTTGCCTAAGACGTTCTGCCTCCGCTTCCAAGGCTTCGAGATTGCCGCTGACCGTCGCGGCCCGTTGGCGATGATGTTCGATATCGTTTGAAAGCGCGGCCACTTGCCCCTTGAGCGCATCCCGATCGGCGGCCGCCTGCTTCAGCCGATCAATTTCCTGGGTGTGGTCAGCAAGCTGCTTTTGGTGTTGCTCAAGATCAGCCGCTAAACGATCGCGTTCCTGTCTGAGACCTTCGGCCTCCGCCTTCAGCGTGTCGAGATTGCCG